>JBGSKB010000306.1:0-2462 GCA_041741395.1 Melioribacteraceae bacterium | reverse complement strand
AAGGAGTCCATATAATGAACACCAAAGTCATCGAAGAAAAAAGACACTTTGTTCATAACAAAATAATAATTGGCTTAAATAACAAATTTAACGTATTGCATTTTTCCAACTTCTCACTTGGAAGCACCAACTGCACTATAGACGCCTCAAGGCACACGATTGGCTTGTTTGGCAATATTTCTATTTTAATACAAGTGCTTTTACAAAACAAAAAGAGGTTAGTATATTTTCAGCAATCGTCCCATCCTCGAGAGTCAAATATCTTTTTGTCATTTCTGATGATTCAATATGCTCATCTATTTTTATTTGATTATTGGAAAGCAACTCTATTATTTTTTCTTTTGTTGTCCAGAATTGGAAAGGTTCCGCTGGATTTATCGATTCTAGCTTTTCGGTCATATAATCAAAACAAACAATGCTACTTTCTGAAGAATATTTTTGAATCATATTTATAGTGTTTTCAACTTCTTCCTTTTTAAGATAATATGTCACACCTTCCCAAATAAATAATGTTTTCTTGCTGCTATCATATCCAGCCTTAAATAGAGCATCATAAATATTATCGGTTATAAAATTGATTGGAATAAAAACTAGTGAGGCGGGAATCTCTATTTTGTTCTTTTTCAGAATCTCTATTTTTCTTTCTTGTGTAGTATTTATATCCATTTCAAATACGATAGTGTTTTTAGACTGATTTTTAAAACGATAAGCTCTGGTATCATAACCCGCACCGAGAATAACAATTTGAGGGATATTTTCTTCACAAGCACTTTTAAATATTGAATCAATAAATGCTGTTCTTGCCATAAAATAACTATATAAGGGAGATGTCACTAAATTCTCTTTAGCCCACTTTCTTGAATCTTCATTTTGAAGAATCTTTTTTGCGTCATCATTTACAAATAATTCAGCTAAATAATCTGGTCCTTTTATTACCTTTCGATGTTCCTTAAAAGCAAGTGCTCTGCAAAAAGCAACTGATTGAGCAGTTTCGGATGGTTGTTTTACTACCGTTCGACTTTCTTTATTTAATAATTCACCCGTCAGTCCAATTATATTACCAAATGGAACCATCAATTGAGCGATTCTAATGTTTAATACTTGTTTTATTGGAGTTATAACACTTGCTCCTAAATTAATCATTTTTTCAAAAGTTGAATCAATATCATCCACTTCCCAATATACGTGCATTTTTTCGTTTAATGCATTTTGTTGAGTTGTTAACTTTGCAAGTGATAAAGAGCAGTCACCAATATTATAGATTTTTGCAAATGGAGTATCAAATATTGGTTTCTTACCCAAAAGTTCATTATACCACTCTTTTGCTTTTTCAATATCTTCTATGAAATAAGTAATTCTTTTTAATGACTTTAACATTTGTTATTCTCCCGTATGTTTCAAATTATTGCATAACGATTTCTATCTTACAACCTAATAAACACAAATTGTAAAAAAATAACATTTAATAAGTGTGCCCTTTCTATTCTCCCGAAGGGATGTATTAACAAAATTATATTTTTAATTTTCCCAAAATAAAATTAAGGATTCAATATAATGAACACGGCAGTCATCGAAGAAAAAAAGCACTTTGTTCATAACAAAATAATAATTGGCTTAAATAACAAATTTGTCGGATTGGATTTTTCCAACTTCTAACTTGAATGCACCAACTGGACTATTGGAACCTCAAGGCACACGAGTTGCGGGTTAAGTGCGCATTTTGATTTATGCGATTATCTGAGTTACTCTTTTGCATAATTATTCAGCAACAATTTAAGAGTTTTCGTTATCCCTTCTTCATTATAGGAATTAATCATAATCACAATGCCTAATTTATTTTCAGATGAAATTCCAGCAAATGAAGTAAACATCATATTACTACCTCGGTGAGAATATTTTAGAATCTCTTCTGGTTCATTATACCACCCCATTGAATAAAAGGGATATGCAGAGAATATTTTTTTATATGTCTCATATTTTAGATAATTATCTTTACCAGATTTGCCATTAATATTTAATTGTAAGAATTTTAAGAAGCTATTTATTGTAATCGAAATGTTACCCGAAGGTGTGCACAATAATAAAAATTCGAAAAAATCATTTAATTCTTCCAACTCACCTTGAACTGGAGTCTTGATAGGAATTTCAATTGGAATCAATCTATTATTTTCTAAATTTATATGCCTAGGATTTAAATGACCTTTAGGCTGATCCATGCCTATATCAATTGGACTACCTATGTGGATATCAAGGTTTAAGTCATTTGACAATTTTAGAATTAAACTTTCCCAAGTTTCTCCAGTTACTTTTTCTAACATTAGTGAAGCTGCAATAATTCCAGCGTTTGAATAACTGTTTTCACATTCTTCATATGGCGGAAGTGGTGCAGATTTTAACACTTCTTTAATTAAATAGTATCTTTTTTTAGGTAAGGTTAAATTGTCTATAATGTTATTTCTGTA
>JBGSKB010000305.1:0-24591 GCA_041741395.1 Melioribacteraceae bacterium | reverse complement strand
CTCTTCTTCTTATATAAGGTTCAGCCATTTCATCCATTCTAATTGATGTCATCAATCGTGTGTACATTCCAATACTTTCAAATGCATTTTGTAAAGCAAGTGCATTAATTACGGTTGCCAGCATTCCCATTTGATCACCTGTAACTCTATCAATTCCTTGTTTACCAGCATTTAATCCTCTGTAAATATTTCCGCCGCCGATAACAATTCCAACTTCTACACCAAGATCTCTAACTTTTTTAACTTCTTGACCAAAGAAAATTAATATGTTCGGATCAATTCCATAACCTAAACTTCCCATTAACGATTCACCGCTAAGCTTTAAGAGAATTCTTTTGTATTTTATCATTTTTACCTCAATAAATAAAAAAGGTCTCAAAAAATAAGACCTTTTTAATAAAAATTATTTTTTTTCGTCACTAATGTGGAAGCGGTGGAACAGCTTTATTACAGCTTCGGAAGAATTTTTTTTGTTATATTCACCTAAAATAACGCCGACAGATTTTGTATTATCTTTTATTGAAGTTTGCTCAATTAAACAATTTTCTTGATAAAATTTATTTAATTTACCATCAGCAATTTTATCAAGTATTTGTTCTGGTTTTCCTTCTTTTCTAGCAAGTTCTTTATAAATTTCTTTTTCTTTATTAAGTACGTCTTCAGAAACTTCTTTTCTAGTTACATAAAATGGTTTCATAGCAGCAACTTGCATTGCGAAATCTTTTGCCAAATTTGTAATTTCGGATTTTCCGGAATCTTTAACATTATCTACTCTAATTAAAACCGCAAGTTTTGATCCGTGATGAATATAATCTACAACTACACCGTTTTCTGCTTTTTCAATCAAGAATCTGGAAACCTCTATTTTTTCACCAATTTTTCCAATTATTGTAGTTAACTCTTCTTGAACAGATTTTCGATCATGATTCAAAGCTAATAATTCATCAATATTTTTTGGCTGATTTTCAGCAATTGCATCTAAAACAAAATTTGCAAAATTTATAAAATCATCGCTTTTAGCAACAAAATCTGTTTCACAATTAACTTCAACAATAACAGCTTTTGAACCATTTTCTAAAGATTTTGTAAGAATAATACCTTCATTTGCGCTTCGTTCAGCTCTTTTTGCTGCAACTGCCGCACCTTTTTTTCTTAAAACTTCAATAGCTTTTTCAAAATCGCCATTTGCTTCGGTAAGTGCTTTTTTGCAATCCATCATTCCAGCACCAGTTTTTTCTCTTAATTCTTTTACTTGTTGTGCCGTAATTTCCATAATATATCTATCCTATTTTTATAAACAATTTCTAATTTATTTTTCTTCTTTTGCTAAACCGGATTCTTTACTTTTAATCCAGTTGAAATCTTTTTCCATTTCATCTTTGGATTCATAATAACAGCTTCGTGCAATTTCTTGTCCATTAGCTGCTTTTAATGCAAAATAATTTTGATTATTACCTAACAATCCGGTTATCCATCTTTTTTCGTTTCCGGCATTTTTACCAACAGCATCAATTCCATTTAACATTGCTTGTTCAGTTGTATATCCTTCTGATCTTAAATAAGTTTTACCGTCGGTTCCGTTAAATCCAAAGTAGAATTCATTTTTCTCACTTGTGAATTTATGAAATCCACTTTCACCTTTATATGATTCGCATGGAAGATATTCATTAATTGATCCATCTTTTTTATCAGCAATTTTGAAATCTTTTCTTTCGCCTTTTTCATTAAATTTTACTTTTCTGATTTTCGGTTTGGAAGTTTTCTTATCATCACTAACTTCTTCATCTTGTTTTTTTAATTTTTCTTTTTCTGCTGCTCTTTCAGCTTTTACTTCATTGTATTTTAAACCGCCTTCAATAATTGCATCTGAAAATGCTTTTGTAATAATTTCAATTGCTCGAACTGCATCATCATTTGATGGAATTACATAATCTATTGGATCCGGATTACAATTAGTATCAACAATAGCAAATAGTGGAATATTTAATCTAAGTGCTTCATTTATAGCAATTGATTCTTTTTTAATATCAACAATGAAAATTGCGTTAGGCATTTTTTTCATTGTTTCAACACCATCAAGAATTTTTCTTAGTTTGTCTCTTTCTCTTGATTTAAATAATTGCTCTTTCTTTGTTAATTTTTCAAAAGTTCCATCGGTTTCCATTTTATCAATTTTCTGCATTCTTCCAATACTTTTACGAATTGTAGAAAAATTGGTCAACATTCCGCCTAACCATCTTTCGCTAACCCAGTTCATTCCGCATTTTTTTGCTTCTTGAGCAATTACGCCTTTTGATTGTTTTTTTGTACCAACAAAAAGTACAGTTCCGCCGTCAGAAGCAATTTCTCTAATTTTATCTACTGCTTCTTCAAGTGCAATTTGGGTTTTTTTAAGATCAATAATGTGGATTCCATTTTTTTCCATAAAAATATATGGTCTCATTTTTGGATTCCAACGACGTGTAAGGTGACCGAAGTGTGCACCTGCTTCGATGAGTTTGGTAAGTTCTATCTTTGCCATTTTTAACTCCTGTTTAATCTTCTATTCTCTTCAACTTTACCTTAGATCCCTATTTTTTGGTAGGACACAGGCGGTAAATCAGAGAATATGAATGTTTGTGAATAATTGATTATATAATTTAACTTCTCTATAATACTATCTTTTAGAGAATTGAAATTTCTTTCTTGCTTTTGGTCTTCCAGGTTTTTTACGTTCAACCATTCTTGGGTCTCTTCGTAATAAACCTTCCGGTTTTAATAATTTTCTCAATTCAGGATTTATACTGATTAAAGCTCTTGAAATTCCTAAACGAATTGCTTCAGCTTGTCCGCGAACTCCTCCGCCTTCAACTGTTGCAAGAACATCATATTTACCTAAAGTTTCTGTAAATTTAAATGGTGTAATTACATCATCTCTATTATCTGCAATTGGGAAGAAATTATCAAATTCACGTTTATTAACAGTAACTTTTCCAGAACCGTTTCTTAAAATTACACGAGCAACAGCATTTTTTCTTCTTCCAACAAAAATTTTATCTGCCATTTAATTTCCTATTAATTTTATAAACTTAGAGCTTCAGGTTTTTGAGCTGAATGAGGATGTTCAGCACCAGCATAAACTTTTAATTTTTTTAATAAATGTCTTCCCAATCTATTTTTAGGAAGCATCCCTTTTACAGCTTCAGTAATAATATAATCTGGTTTTTTTGTTCTAACTTCCGAAAATGATTTAGTTTTAGCTCCGCCCGGATACATTGAGTGAGTAAAATAAGTTTTCATTAGTTCTCTTTTACCAGTTAATCTAACTTTCTCTGCATTTATTACAATAACAAAATCACCGGTATCTGTATTTGGTGTAAAAATTGGTTTATGCTTTCCACGAATTACTGATGCAGCTCTTGCTGCTAATCTGCCTAAAATTAATTCATTAGCATCAATTACATACCATTTTGTATCGGCATCTTCTGTTTTAATAAATCGTGTTAATTTTTCTTGTTTCAACTATTTCCTCCGTATAAAGAGATTTTTTTAGAGCTTGTAAATATATCTTAATGGATAAGAAATGTCAAGAATTTGAATATTAATTTATTTTTCGAGTTATTTTGAAAAATTATATTCTATAAAAGCTAAAATTGTCTCTGGAAAAGTATCAGTTATAATTAGAAATCCTTTTTCATCCAATTTTACTAAACCTTCCCAATTTCTGCTATCGTTTTTAAGTAATTTTAAATAAATCGGACTTTTATCAGAAAGTTCAATTCTATCATTTTTGAACTCAAATTCAACAATTCTTTCTACAACCTTTGAATTTTGGTGAGTTTTCCCAATCCCAAAATTGTAAAAAATTTTGTCAGTTGCCGTTTTTAACTTTTTTTCATCTTTAGGGAAAAAATAATTGATAGTCCAAAATTTTCCATTTTCATCAATTTCAGTTGCATCTGTAATTCTATATTCAACATTTGGAAAATCAATTTTGTTTGATATTTCCAAATCATTCTTAAAAATGTTTACAAACGTATTTGGATTTACATTTTTCCCGTTTGCTTCATAAATTGGAATAATTGTTCCATTTTTTGAGGCAATTGCTTCGCAACTCAAATTATAAATATCTACTGAAACTGGAATTTTTGTTAAACTGTTTTTATCCAGAGAAATTGAAAAGTTTGTTGTATCAATTTTTCCGGAAATTAGTAACGATTCCATTTTTTCATCATTCATACTTTCAATAGAAAGATAGATTTTATCATTAATTACAGAAATTGCCTCAAAACCAGAACCACTTTTGAGATATTCGCTTAAATCAGAAAGATTAATTCTGAATGTTTTGGGTGATATTTCATTTATATTTTTTGAAAAAAGAAAATTATAGATTTCATTTTTTCTGATATAGAAGATTATTCCATTTTCGCCGGAATCCAGAAAGTTTGGATATTGCGGAATTAAAATTAAGAAATTGTTATACCAACACATTCCGGAAATTTCCGATTCTCGAAGTGAAATTTCTCCAGCTAAGGGAATAATTTCCGGTTCAATTTCATCAATTATCTTAAATTGAGTTCTACCAAAATTGGAATTTTCTTGAATTGTTGAACAAGAAATTATTGCAAATATTAAAAATAAAATCACGTAAAGTGAAAAATTATTTTTCATTAATGATATTAGTAAAAAAATTATAGCAAATAGAACACAGATAACACTGAAAAAATGGATTTGCGTAAATGTATTTAAATAAACTTAAAAATTTTACATTCCCGGAATTTTCATTTCATTATAATCTGAAGGAACTTCAAATAAATCTTTATTTAAAGATTGCTTGTTTATTTCAATTGCTTCAAAGGTGGAAATTATTTCTCCGTCAGAATTTTTTGTAATTACTTGCAGCGGAAAATAACCTTGATTTTTTAATGAATTTCCCCAAGTTGGTGTAAATCCGGCTCCCATTGGATTTTCCATAAACATAAAATTTCCAAGTTCATCAGTTATCCAGGCTTCAATTTCATAACTTTCATCATCCATTTCATTTTTATGAATCCATTGATCACAATCATAACCTAAAATTGTTTTTGTTTTCCCGGTTTTATAATTCTCAAAATTAAGTTCCTTTTTATCTTTTTCATTCTCATCAACAGCTTTATCTTTAATCATATCCCCAAGTTTTGAAAATAATGAATTATTTAAATTCATATACATTTTATCTTCGGGCATTAGAATGTAAGAATTCTCTTTTGCGTAAAGAAAAATTGCTGCAACATCTTCTTCCTCAAACATTGAAATTCTAAAATTTCCGTCTTTTAGAAAATATTCCATCAAATGCGATTCATCGTCATCATCAGTAATTTTGAACTTAACCTTTCCTTCAAAATAATTTTGTGCATTTGTTACAATTGCTGCTGAAATTAAAATCAAAATCGCGAATTTTAAAATTTTATTATACATTAATCCTCCCTTAAAGTTTTTAAATAATCTAATTTTATTCTTAACTTGCTTAATATAAATATTTTTGCTTAAAAACTAAATTGGAATATTGATGACTTTTTAATTTTATAAAATGCAAAAATGATTTATCTTTGTGCCATAATTTCAAGGAGAAAATAAATGCAAGAAAAGAAAGATTATTTAAAAGATGTAATTGAGCATATTGATATAAAAGAACACAACGTTATAAAGTTGGTTGATTCGATGGAAAAGATGGCTTTTTCAGCAAGAGATTTAAACAGAGCTGCAAGAATTTATAATATGATGCTTGAAGACAAAAACTGCTCTGTAATTTTAACTTTAGCCGGAAGTTTATTTAGTGCCGGATTGAAAAAAGTAGTATTTGATTTAGTAAATAATAATATGGTTGATGCAATTGTTTCAACCGGTGCGATTATGATTGATCAAGATTTTTTTGAAGCATTAGGATTTAAACATTACATCGGAACTCCATTTAGTGATGATAATCAATTGCGTGATTTACACATTGATAGAATTTATGATACTTATATTGATGAAGATGAATTAAGAATTTGCGATGAAACTACAGAAAAAATATTTAATAGTTTGGAACCGAGACCTTATTCTTCAAGAGAATTACTTTGGGAATTTGGAAAATATTTAGATGAAAATGGCGGACCAAAAGTTGATGACAGTGTAATCTATACAGCTTATAAAAAAAATGTTCCAATATTTGTCCCGGCATTTTCTGATTGTTCTGCTGGATTTGGAATTGTGGTACATCAATATAATAATCCGGAAAAACATGTTTCATTTGATTCCGGAAAAGATTTTCTCGAATTGACGAAAATTAAAATGAACACAAAAGAATCCGGAATTTTTATGATTGGCGGCGGTGTTCCCAAAAATTTCACACAAGATATAGTAGTTGCTGCGGATATTTTGATGGAAGATGTTCCAATGCATAAATATGCAGTTCAAATTACCGTTGCGGATGAAAGAGATGGCGCACTTTCGGGTTCTACTTTAAAAGAAGCAAGTTCTTGGGGAAAAGTTGAAACAACTTTTGAACAAATGGTTTATTCAGAAGCAACAATTGCAATGCCTTTAGTTACCGGATATGCATATCACAAATCTGCTTGGAAAAATAGAGAAAAAAGAGAATTTCAAAAATTATTTTTATAAGATTAGATATAAACTTCCGAAGTTTTTAAAACTTCGGAAGTTTATGTATTTATTTACTATCCCAACATATGCCGTTATTTTAAGAGGATCATCTTCTTTGTCGAACTAAAATTATCACCCTCTAATCTGTAATAATAAATTCCAGTAGAAATATTTTCTCCATCAAAATTTACGGAATATTCTCCAGAAGGAAGATTTTTGCTAATCAAAGTTTTTACTAATTCTCCATTACTATTAAAAACATTTAACTTAATATTCTGTGTTTTTGGAATTGAAAAATTTATTGTTGTACTTGGATTAAATGGATTGGGATAATTTTGGCTCAAATTAAATTTATTTTCGACTGTAATATTTTCATTAATACTTACTGCACCTTCTGGTTTTCCAATAAAAATACCTCTTCCATGAGTCGCGACTGCAATTGTGCCATCTGAAGTTCGTGCATCTAAAAATTCAACGACAACATTTCCTATTTCGTCTGAACTTTCTTGTTCCCAAATTGTATTAGATCCATTTAAATTTGTTGTTGAGTATAATCCAGCGCTTGTTCCAACAAAATAATAATTTGAATTATTGTAAGGATGTATTATTGCAGTACGGATTGATGGGCCAGGATTAGCAACATCACCTGCTAAATTTCCTTCTATTTCAGTATAATTTTGTCCGCCATCTATTGAATGATATAAACTAACTATATTATAATTTGAAAGGACAATAATAATTTCATTTCCGTTTTCCGGATTAATTGCAATATTATGAATATATGAACCAATAGGAGAGAGACTAATTGAAACATCAGTAAATCCATTTGTTGCAGTGTGTGAATTTTCCAAACGATAAATTTTCGGAATACTTTGACTATTAAATCCAGCATAATACAATATATGCTCTGGATTTGCTGTCGAAACAGCTAGGGCACTTATGGAATAATCAGTTTGCATAGCCAAATCTGGATATTCTGACCAATAATTTGTTATTTCTTGAGCATTATTTTGCCCTCTAATATCATTATTTCGCCAGAGCTTATTTCCCGCCGGATAATACATATATCTTTCTGTGGGAACCAGATCAATCGCAAAAGGATTAATAAAAAGCTGATCAGTTGCATCAAGTGGAGTTACTTCTGTAGTATTTGAGTTCCACTGTAAATTACCTTGCGTATCATATTTAAATCTATAGATCTGACCATTATATACTGAAGTATATGCATAAGTCGAAGATGCAAAATAACAATATGCTCCATCCCCAGAACTAAAGTCTTGGCTGGACGATGATAAATTATTCCATCTAAAATAAGGAGTTCCGTTATCTTGAGTTCCGCCCATAATTCTATAATCATCAGCTTTACTTGAAATACTCACAGTATAGAATTGAGTTACATTGTAGCCATTATTTTTATTTATCCAAGGGAAAAATTCTGTATATGATTCTTCAGAAATATTGTTAGTAAAACTTAATCCTCCATCGTGTCCTACCCAAACTTGATTTGGGTTTTTGGAATCAAAAGCTATTATATGTATATCCGGATGCAAATTTGGGTAAAAGAATTCACTTGAATGATATCCGCCAATCCAGTTTAATTTAGGGTTTGTAATTGCGGTACTAAACCCATTTGTTGATCTAAACAAACTTGTTCCGCCAATAATAACAAAGTTATCATCATCCGGTTTTACAGCAATTGCTAAATCATAACCTCCTTGAGAATACAAATGACCTTGCAATTCAAAAGACTCTGATTCAAACTTCGGCAAATTATTTGACAAATTTTCCGTTACAGAATTATCAATACTTAGTTTAAATAATTTTACATCCTCATTTTCATCGGCTAAATATTCACCGGTAAAAGTTAAAACGTAAAATATTTTTGTAGATAAATTTGATGTGCCGAGAACGCTTCGATCATGTGCAGAAGGAAAATCAACTGGAGTTATGTTTGTCCAGCTTGACCCATCATTTGTTGATTTATAAATTCCCGGAGTATTTGTTTTGGTTTCATTAAATCCGTATTCTGAAAGCACAGCAATTAAAGTTCCATCTGACTTAACAATAACATCAGCATAGTAATGATCGTTTAATCCACCTAAAGAAGTTGTAAATGTAATTCCACCATCGGTAGATTTTATAATTCCAACTCCATTGGCAACTGCAAATAAAGTTCCGGTTGTCGGGTGAATTAATAATTTTGACATATAATCAAAATTTGAATCCCATTTTGTTGGATTACTTTTAGAATTTTCAACTGCATTCCAAGTTTCTCCGTTATCAGTAGATCTAAATAATCCATTTCCGTAATAACGAGCTGTAAATCCTCTATCGGAAGCACTGTTACCATTTATCTCACCACCGCATGCATACCAGATATTTGTAAATCCATTTCTTGTATCTTGAACGATTGAAGTTATACTAAAAGCTTCGTTATTATTACTTTTTAATTGCCAAGATTCACCATTATCAATTGTTTTCCAAATTCCTCCCGAAACACCTCCGGCAATTATTGTATTAGAATTATTTATATCAATCGCTAAAGCTCTCGTTCTTCCTCCAACATCGTTTGGTCCAACTTCTGTCCAAATAAATCCAGATGAATTAGTTTTGAGGAAACTATTTTTTCGGGGTAATTTTTTTGCAAATTCTAATTCTTTCGTTCTAATATTTTCCGGAATTGAATTTGTCGAGGGATCTCTTAAAATATTAAAGTAGTAATCTGATCTTGCCTTTTTTCTTTCCTTCTTATTTAGCTTTTTAAAATGGATTTCCTTTCTATCAAAATTTGAGTTTCCCCAATAGGAACTTATTGCAAAAAATGATATTAAAGTAAAAAATGAAAATAGAAAAAAGTAGTTCCACCAAAATTTTTTCATATTGAATTCCATATAATTATTCTATTGAATATAGTTCAAATATTTTTCTTTATTATTTTCGAAAACAAACTTTTAAAAATCATTAATATTTTTCATGTTCCGAAGAATAATTTTAGAATTAATTTCGTTTGTATTTCAAAAAATATAAAATGAAATCAATATTATTTATATAGTTACAAAAAAACAAAAAATAAAAGCTTTATTAAAACATTTCTTAATGCTAATTTAATAATATGTAAAGTTGAGATAATTGAAAATTTTTAGGAGAATAAAATGTTTAAAACAGAAACATATATCAATCGCAGAAATGAATTAAAGAAAAAGTTTAAAGATGGAATTCTTTTGTTCTTGGGCAACAATGAAATGCCAATGAATTATTTGGGAAATACTTATCATTTTAGACAAGACAGTTCGTACTTATATTATTGGGGAATTAGTGAACCAAATTTAGCAGCCGTGATTGATATTAAAAAAAATAAAGAAATTATTTTCGGGAATAACAGAAGTCTTGATGATATTATTTGGATGGGATTTGATGATACAATTGAAAATAAGGCTAATAAAGTTGGTGTTGAAAATACAAAACCGTTTTCAAAACTTGAGGGATATCTAAAAAAGAAAATTTCACATGGAAATAAAATTCATTTTTTGCCTCAATATCGTGCGGATAACATTTTATTGTTACAAGAATTACTTGATATAAAAACATGCAAAATTATTCAAAATGCATCTTTGAAATTTATTAAATCTGTAATTCAACAAAGATCAATAAAAACCGACGAAGAAATTGCCGAAATTGAAAAAGCACTTGAAGTAAGTTATGATATGAATGTTACTGCAATGAAAGAAATTAAACCCGGAATTAAGGAAAGAGAAATTTGCGGAAAAGTTGAAGGGATTGCTATTTCAAAAGGTAACGGAGTTTCATTTCCAATTATTTTTTCAGTAAATGGACAAATATTACATAATCATTCGCATGAAAATATTATGGAAAATGGACAAATTGCAGTTCTTGATTCCGGTTCGGAAACAATGTTGGGCTATGCAAGTGATACAACAAGAACAATTCCAGTAAGTGGAAAATTTACCAAACAACAGAAGGAAATTTATAATATTGTTTTAGAATCACAACTCGAATCAATAAAGATGATAAAACCGGGAATTAAATTTAAAGATGTTCATCTGAATGCTGCAAAAGTAATTGCAAATGGATTAAAAAAATTAGGAATTATGAGAGGAAATATTGATAGAGCAATTAGCGAAGGCGCACATGCTTTATTTTTTCCACATGGGCTTGGGCATATGCTTGGTTTGGATGTTCATGATTTAGAAAATTTAGGTGAAGATTTTATTGGGTATAATAAATCAGTTAAAAGAAGTAAGCAATTTGGGTTGGCATATTTAAGAATGGCAAAAGAATTAGAACCGGGATTTGTTTTAACTGTTGAACCGGGATGTTATTTTATTCCTGCACTGATTGATAAATGGAAAAGCGAGAAAATATTTACAAAGTATATCAACTATAAAAAATTAGAAAATTACAGAAATTTTGGGGGAATTAGAATTGAAGACAATGTTCTTGTTACAAAAGATGGTTATAAAGTTTTAGGTAAACCAATCCCTAAAACTATTGAGGAAGTTGAATCTGCTTGTTCAAAATAATTTCTTGCGAAATATGGAATATCTCAAAGATATTCCATATTTACTTTTCATAAAATAAAATTATAAAATGCTACCATCTTAACTTCTAAAATGTTAAAAGAAAATTATCAAAAACTATTTGATGAATTAAAAAAAATAATTCCAAGTAATAGGTTATTTCAAGATGAACTTAACACTTTAGCTTATGGAACCGATGCAAGTTTTTATAGATTAATTCCTAAAATTGTCGTAAAAGTAATTTCCGAAGAGGAAGTTGTTTCTGTTATTAATAATTGTAGAAAATTTAAAATACCAATTACTTTTCGAGCATCCGGCACAAGCTTATCTGGACAATCAATTTCTAATTCAGTTTTACTCGTAGCAGATCGCTCATGGAATCAAATTAAAATTTCTGAAGACAAATCAAAAATAACTTTGCAGCCGGCAGCTTTAGGCGGAAGAGCAAATTTAGAACTAAGTAAATTCAATAAAAAAATTGGACCTGATCCAGCATCAATAAATTCGGCAACTGTTTGCGGAATTGCTTCAAACAATGCAAGCGGAATGACAAGTGGTATTAAAAATAATGCCTACAATACAATTGCTGAAATGAGAATTGTATTTGCAAATGGAAAAATTCTTGATACATCAAATGCAAATCAAAAGTTAAAATTTATCGAGGAAAACAGAGAATTAATAATTGAACTTTTAAATATTGCATTGGAATTAAGTAAAAACGAAACTCTATCAAAAAAAATTATTGAAAAGTATCAAATAAAAAATACTATGGGTTATGGAGTTAATGCTCTTGTTGATTTTAAAGATCCTATAGAAATAATTAAACATTTGATGATTGGCTCTGAAGGAACATTGGGATTTATTTCAGAAATCACTTTAAAAACTGTTAACTCATTTCCAAATAAAGGAACAGCATTAATAATTTTCCCAAATATAAAAACCGCTTGTTCTATAATTCCAATTTTAAATGAACTTCCGATTGATGCTGCTGAACTTATGGATAGATCTTCTTTAAAATCAGTTGAAGATAAACATGGAATGCCCTTATATTTAAAATCACTTGATAAAAATGCCGCTGCACTTTTAGTTGAAACTTCTGCTCCGGATGAAAGTATTTTAGAACTCAATATTACTGAAATCAAAAAAGAATTAGATCTTGTAAAAACCATCAGGCCGATTGATTTTACTACGGATAAATTGGAATACACGAAATTATGGAATATAAGAAAAGGATTGTTTCCCTCAGTTAGTAAAGCCAGAAGACCGGGAACAACCGTAATTATTGAAGATCTAAATTTTAATACCAATGATTTAGCAAATGCGGTTGAAGATTTGAAATTGCTTTTTAATAAATATAATTATTTAGAAAATATTATTTGGGGGCATGCACTTTCCGGAAATATACATTTTGTATTTGCGCAAGATTTTAATGATGTAAACGAAGTTGAGAGATATAAAATTTTCATGAATGATGTTGTTGAGTTGGTTGTAAAAAAATATAACGGCTCATTAAAAGCTGAACATGGAACCGGAAGAAATATGGCGCCTTTTGTAAAGTATGAATGGGGGAATGAGATTTATGATGTAATGTACAGATTGAAAAAAATGTTTGATCCAAATGAAATATTAAATCCCGGAGTTTTAATAAATAATGATGGTCAAATTCATTTAAAGAATCTAAAACCTACACCAATTGTTAATGAAATTATTGATAAATGTATTGATTGCGGATTCTGTGAAAATAATTGTCCTTCAAAAAATTTAACATTAACACCTCGACAAAGAATTACAGTTTGGAGGGAAATTAATAAACTTAAATCAAAAAATAATGACAATGAATTAATTGAAGAACTGGAAAATTCATATAAGTATTACGGAGAGCAAACTTGCGCAACAGATGGCTTATGCGAATTAAGTTGTCCAGTTAATATTGATACAGGTAAGTTGATTAAACATATTAGAAATTCGTTACAGACAAAAAATGAAAAATCTTATTCTAAATTTATAGCTAATAATTTTTCTTTAATAATTACCTTATTCAAAGTTGGACTTAAACTTGCAAATATTTTTCAGAGATTATTAGGAAATAATATTTTATTTAAATCTTCAATTAGGATTAGAAAATTATTTAAGAATAAAACACCCATTTGGATTAAATCAATTCATTATGCGGCAAAATTTAAAATTCAAAAACGTACAAATCATCTATCAGATAAAACCATAGTTTATTTTCCAAGCTGTATAAGTCGTACTTTTGGAATTCAAAAATCTTCAAAATATAATTCTGAACAACACAATGTAATGGAAAAATTATTTAATAAAGCAGGTTATCAAATCATTTATCCAGAAAATATAAATTCACTTTGCTGTGGAATGCCGTTTTCAAGTAAAGGATTTTTTATTGAAGCTGAACAAAAAAGTAATGAGTTGATTTTAAGTTTAGCCAAAGCTAGTAATAATGGACAAATAAAAATAGTTTTTGACACAAGCCCGTGTCTAAAAACTATAAAAGATAATATGCAAAATCTAAATGATTCTCATTTAAAAATTTATGATACCATTGAATTTATTCATGATTATCTTCTTGATGATTTGGAAATTATTTCAACTGAAGCATCAATAACAGTTCATTCAACATGCAGTGCAACAAAAATGGAATTAACTGAAAAACTAATTGCTATTGCCAAAAAATGCAGTAAAAATGTTTTTATTCCAGAAGATATAAATTGCTGTGGTTTTGCCGGCGACAGAGGATTTACCTATCCTGAACTTAATAAGTCTGCACTTGAGAATTTAAATAATTTTGTTTCTAAACATAATTGTAAAAATGGATATTCTACAAGTAAGACATGTGAAATAGGATTAACAGAACATAGCGGAATAAATTACCAATCAATTATTTATTTAGTTGATAACTGCAGTAAATCTAAATTAAAATAGTTTTAATTTATTTCTTGCACTTCAATTTTTTTAGTTGTTTCTTCAAAGAATAATTTTTCAGAGTTTAACAAATCTTGCAAAGTAAGATTATTCATAACTTGATCAATTGATTTTTGAATTAATTGCCAAAATGATCTAATCGAACAATCCGGTGAATGAGTACAAATTGTAAGTTCTGTATTATGATTTTGACAATATGATGAATCAAAAAATTTTCCTCCTAAGATATTCATAACTTTTCCTATTACAATTTCATCAGGAGGTTTTGTTAAAGTATAACCGCCAATTCTGCCGCGTTCACTTTCTAAAAATCCATTAAGACGCAATATTCTTAAGGTCTTTGCAATGTTATCTTCGGAAATTCCTTCGCTATTACTTATATCGGGAATTGTTAATCCAATTCCTTTTGTATAAGAATATCCAAGTCTTACCAAACATCTTAACCCATATTCTTCTTGTGTTGTGAACTTCATTTTTATTTAACTTACGAATAATTCAAAAAATATTTAATTTTCATTTAATGGAATTCTTGATCCGCACATTTTTGCATGAACCAATTTATCATATTTTTCTTTGGAAATTGATGGACCTTGCTT
The DNA here is from genome assembly GCA_041741395.1 of Melioribacteraceae bacterium. Lineage (GTDB taxonomy): Bacteria > Bacteroidota > Ignavibacteria > Ignavibacteriales > Melioribacteraceae. The sequence goes on along the minus strand of JBGSKB010000305.1, from coordinate 9,914 downwards.
TTTGCAATTTTCAGAAAAAACAGATTGTAAAAGATTTGCAATTTGTTCAGGAGATCTTCCCTCAATATGATGACGGGGCAGCATAAAAATTACCTCACCGTTTTTAATCAATGCAGCAGAAGGGGAAGATGGGGGAAACTTTGATAAATATTTTTCTCTAACAGTTGCAACAGCGGCTTTTTCTTGCCCTGCAAAAACAGTGACAATATTATTTGGAATAATATTATTTTGTAATGCTAAAGATACGCCTGGTCTTGCACTTCCGGCAGCACAACCGCAAACAGAATTAATAAATACAAAAGTTGTTTCATCATTATTTTTTGATAGAATTTCATCAACTTGTTCTGAAGTTGTTAATTCTTTAAATCCAACATATGTTAGTTCATCACGCATTGGCTGAACAGCACTTGGATCATACATTGGAGCATGCATATTTATTTCAAACATTTTTAACCTTTCAATTATTATTATAAAAAACCCAAATTAAGTTTTGCTTCCTCACTCATCATGTCCTTATTCCACGGGGGTTCCCAAACTAAATTTATATTTACCTCATTTAATTCTTCGATACTTTTAACTTTTTGTCTTACTTCACCAGGCAGACTCTCTGCAACAGGACAACTAGGCGAAGTTAACGTCATCGTAATTACAGCGTTTGAATTCTCATCTATTTTGATATTATAAATCATTCCTAGTTCGTAAATATTTACAGGTATTTCGGGATCGTAAACAGTTTCTAAAACTGAAATTATTTTTTGCTCTAAATATCCAATATTAACCATGATTTACCTTATGAAAACATTTTCTTTACTTTTAACAATGCGTTATAAAGAAGATCAATTTCTTCAATTTTATTATATATTGAAAATGATGCGCGTGCTGTTGCAGGCAATCCAAATCTCTTTATCAAAGGCATTGTACAATGATGTCCTGTTCTAATTGCGATTCCATCTGTGTCAATTATTGTTCCAATATCATATGGATGAATTCCATTTATTACAAACGAGATTACTGAAGCTTTTTCTTTTGCAGTTCCAATAATTCTCAACCCCTCAATTTCAAGTAATCTTTCAGTTGCGTACTTTAACAATTTATCTTCATGTGCAGAAATGTCGTTCAAGTTAAAAGAAGTTAAATAATCTATTGCCGTACCAAGACCAATACCACCAACAATATTTGGAGTTCCAGCTTCAAATTTTTGAGGAAGATCATCATAAGTTGTTCCTTCAAAAGTAACTTCTCTAATCATATCGCCGCCGCCTTGAAATGGAGGCATCTTATCCAAAAATTCTGTTTTACCATAAAGAATGCCAATACCAGTGGGACCAAAAACTTTATGTCCGGAAAAAACATAAAAATCACAATCTAAATCTTGAACATCAACTTTAACATGAGAAACAGCTTGTGCACCATCTAATAATACTGGAATATTAAATTCATGAGCTTTCTTTACAATTTCTTTAACCGGATTTATGGTTCCCAATGCATTTGAAATATGAACAACAGAAACCAATTTTGTTTTTTCAGAAAGTAATTTTTCATATTCTTCAAAAATAAATTCACCATTATCATTTACAGGCACAACCTTTAATTTCAATTTTTTTCGTTCGCATAACAGTTGCCAAGGGACAATATTTGAATGGTGTTCCATATATGAAATTAATATTTCATCACCCTCTTTAAAATAATTTGCGCGGCATAGAGAATTTGAAACTAAATTTATTCCTTCAGTTGCACCGCGAACAAAAATAATTTCAGAAACGCTCATAGCATTTAGAAATTCTTTTACTTTAAGTCTTGCACTTTCGTAAGATTCGGTTGCTAATTCACTTAAGAAATGTAAACCCCTATGAACATTGGCATTTTCGTAAGTATAGTAATTTGTACTTGCATCTATTACAGATTTTGGTTTTTGCGATGTTGCGGCATTATCAAGATAAACTAAAGGTTTTCCGTTCACAAATCTGCTAAGTATAGGGAAGTCTTTTCTTACTTCATCAACAGAAAATGGTCTAAAAGTCTTAATTTGCTTTGTACTATATTTTATATCAACATCAAAATTCATTAGAATTCTTCTCTATGTAAATGCTCAAAAATTGTGTGATTTACTTTTTCTTGTAATTGTTCAATTTTGATTTCACTGACAACATCATTAATAAAAGCTCTTATTAGCATTGATCTAGCAGCTTCCGCTGAAACTCCTCTCGACCGAATATAAAAATAGGCTTGTTCATCAAGTTTTCCAACTGTTGCTCCATGCGAACATTTTACATCATCAGCATAAATTTCTAATTGGGGTTTTGCATCAATGCTAGCATCATTAGAAAGCAATACTGATTTGTTTGATTGAAATGCATTTGTCTTTTGCGCAATTTGATCAACTAAAATTTTTCCCGAAAAAACTCCTTTTGCTTTATCATCCAAAATACCTTTATATAGTTCATTGCTCATACAATTTGGTTTTGCATGATTTATAAAAGTATGATGATCAATGTGCTGATCTTTATTTCCCAAATACAATCCGTAAAGATGGCATTCAATATTTTCACCATCTAATTTTGTATTAATATCATTCCTTACAATTTTGCTTCCGAAGGAAAGTGAAAAATGATTAAACACGCTCGATCCGCTTTGGTGAATATCAGTTTTATCAATATGGTAAGCCAAGTTTGATTCATTCTGCAATTTTATAAAACTAATATTTGAATTTTCACTTACTGATATATCGGTTATTACATTTGTAAAATATTCTGATCCATCATTCCCAACAAATTCACTAACTATATTTGCTTTAGTATTTTCTTCAGCAATTATTAAGTTTCTTGGTTGGATAAGAGGTTTATCGTTATTATCAATTGCAATATTTAAAATGTGAATTGGCTTTTCAACAATTTTGTTTTTGGGGATATAAATAAAAAATCCATCATAAGTAAAAGTATGATTTAGCAACGTAAATGAATTTAAGCTAATTTCTAATTTGGAAGAATACTTTGAAATTAATTCATGATTTATTTTTGACTGTGAAAGAAAACTGTCAATAATAACACCGCTTTCTATATCATTTAACTCAGATAATCCTTTGTTAAAAATTCCATTAACGAAAACGACAAGATGTACATCAAGATTTGGAATTTTATATTTTTCAATTGATAAATTATTTACTTCATACTTAAATAAAGGTGATGGAACAAATTCATTATTTAGAATTGGAGAAATATTTGTGTATTTCCAATCTTCAATTTTCTTTGTAGGAAATTCCGAATTGCCGAATTTTACAGCCGCATCATTTCTCAAATTCTTTAAATTATCATTTGTGACTTTGTCAAATTTTTGAAAATTATCTAAGTACCAACTTTTTATATTATTTTCTTTGCTCATTCTCTTTTACCTTAAACAAGTTCTGTTTGTTCTTTAATAATCCAATCATAGCCACGAGCTTCTAATTCGAGAGCTAAATTTTTATCACCGGATTTTACAATTTTTCCTTTGTATAAAACGTGAACAAAATCCGGAACAATATAATCAAGTAATCTTTGGTAGTGAGTTACAAGAATAACGGCATTATTTTTATTTTTAAAATTATTTACTCCGTGTGATACAATTTTAAGCGCATCAATATCAAGTCCGGAATCAGTTTCATCAAGAATTGCAAGTTTTGGATTGAGAGTTAAAAGCTGTAAAATTTCATTTCTTTTTTTCTCTCCGCCGGAAAACCCTTGATTTACTGAACGACTAATAAGTGAACTATCCATTCCAAGTATTTTCGCTTTTTCCTTTATACGATTTAAGAAATCTTTAGCAGAAATTTCTTCTTCGCCATTATGCTTCCTAATTTCATTGATAGCTGTGTTAAGAAATACAGAATTACTCACACCCGGAATTTCAATTGGATATTGAAATGCTAAAAACAAACCTTCGCGAGCACGAACATCCGGTTCCATTTCTACAATATTTTTTCCATTAAAAATAATTTCACCTTCCGTAACTTCATATGATTCATGTCCAGCTAAAACATTTGCAAGTGTACTTTTGCCAGAACCATTTGGACCCATTATTGCATGAATTTCGCCGGCATTTACTTCTAAATCAATTCCTTTTAATATTTCAGTTTCTTCAACATTTGCATGAAGATTTTTAATTTTGATCATTTATTTTTCCTTTTTGCTTTTCAGTCTTTCAGATTCCTAACAATTTCTTACGAAATATCAGGAATGTCAATTCTATTTAATTTTAATTTTTCATTTTTGATTTTTAACTTTCTTTTATCCTACACTTCCTTCTAAACTAATTGCAAGAAGTTTTTGGGCTTCAACTGCAAATTCCATTGGAAGTTCGTTAAATACTTCTTTACAAAATCCATTAACAATCATATTAACAGCATCTTCAGTAGAAATTCCTCTTTGATTTAAATAGAAGATTTGATCCTCACCAACTTTAGAAGTTGTAGCTTCATGTTCAACAGTAGCAGTGCTATTGTTAATTTCTAAATAGGGAAAAGTGTGAGCGCCGCAATTATTTCCCATAAGCATTGAATCGCATTGTGAAAAATTTCTAGCGTTAGTAGCATTTTTGCCAATCTTTACTAAACCTCTATATGAATTGTTGCTTCTTCCGGCAGAAATTCCTTTTGAGATAATTGTACTGCTTGTGTTTTTCCCCAAGTGAATCATTTTTGTTCCAGTATCTGCTTGTTGATAATTATTTGTCACAGCAACAGAATAAAATTCACCGACTGAATTATCTCCTTGTAAAATACAACTAGGATATTTCCATGTAATTGCAGAACCGGTTTCAACTTGCGTCCAAGAAATTTTCGAATTATTTCCTTTGCAGATTCCGCGTTTGGTAACAAAATTATATATTCCGCCTTTACCTTCTTTATCACCGGGGAACCAATTTTGCACTGTTGAATATTTAATTTCTGCATTTTCTAAAGCAATTAACTCAACTATAGCAGCGTGAAGTTGATTTGTATCTCTAAGCGGTGCTGTGCAACCTTCTAAATAACTAACATAGCTATTATCTTCAGCAATTATTAAAGTTCTTTCAAACTGTCCCGTATCCATTGCATTAATTCTGAAATATGTTGAAAGCTCCATTGGACACCTAACACCTTTTGGGATATACACGAATGAGCCATCGCTAAAAACTGCTGAATTTAATGTCGCAAAATAATTATCAGTCTGCGGAACAACTGATCCCATATATTTTTTTACAAGTTCGGAATGTTCTCTTATAGCTTCAGAAATGGAACAAAATATAATTCCTTTTTCAGCCAATGTTTCTTTAAATGTTGTTGCAACGGAAACCGAATCAAAAACGGCATCCACTGCGACACCGCTTAAAATTTTTTGTTCATCTAATGGAATTCCTAATTTTTCAAATGTTGCTAACAATTCCGGATCAACTTGATCTAAACTTTCCAACTCTGGTTTTTTCTTTGGTGCTGAATAATATCGCAAATTTTGATAATCAATTTTTTCATAGTGAACTTTTGCCCACTTTGGTTCTTCCATTGTTAACCAATGTCTGTAAGCTTTTAATCTCCATTCGGTCATCCATTCGGGTTCATTTTTTTTTTTTGAAATCAATCGAACTATATCTTCATTCAATCCTTTTGGAAATTCATCTTCCTCTATATCAGTTACAAATCCCCACTTATATTCTGTATTTGTATGATCTTCGATAATTTTAATATCTTCTCTTAAATCTTCGCTCATTTAAAAACCTTTTTTTTTAACGACAGTAAATTATATAATCTTGCAAAAAAAATCAAGATTAGAATTTATCTTTTTTTATTTGAAAAATGAGTTTTCGGGGAAAATGAAGATTTTAAGTTTATTTTAATAAAAACAAAATTTTTTATAACAATCTATTTTTTTATTTTAGTGCATAAATTACTTTTGAATTCGTTAAAAAAGAATTCCAAATAAATTGAGGTGAAAATGAGAAAAACAGTAAGTCTTTTTTTTGTAAGTGTCTTTGCAATTGTAATAATAATTGCATGCGGTGAATCAAAGCCAGAAATTGATAAAATTGCATTGCAGACAAAAGCGAAAGGCATTTTTATGAAATTACCATCTTCAATGCCTGGAGCTGAAACCGATACTCCAGAAAAAATTGCGCTCGGCAAAAAATTATATTTTGAGGTAATGTTATCTAAAACAAACACACAATCATGCAATACATGTCACTCTATTGATCCAGGTAAAGCCGGAGTTGATAATAAACCAACATCGCCAGGAGCAAAAACCGGAACAATAGGTACTAGAAATTCACCAACAGTTTTAAATGCCGGATTTCAATTTGCTCAATTTTGGGATGGAAGAGCTAAAGATTTGAAAGAACAGGCATTAGGACCAATTTTAAATCCACTTGAAATGGGTATGGATAATCCGAAAGAAGTTGAAAATAAATTAGCTGCAGTGCCCGAATATAAAGAAATGTTTGCAAAAGCGTTTCCAGCTAATCCGGAAATTTCTTGGGATAATCTTGGTGAAGCTGTTGCAGCTTTTGAGAGAACATTAATTACTAAAGATAGATTTGATTTTTTTCTTGGCGGAAATCCAAATGCATTAACTGATGAAGAAGCCCAAGGTTTGGAAATATTTATGAATAAAGGATGCGTAACTTGCCATACTGGTCCGCTTATAGGTGGAAATATGTATCAAAAAATGGGACTGTATAAACCATATTCAGATACAAAAGATTTAGGCAGATTTGATATAACCAAAAATGAAGCTGAAAAATTTATGTTTAAAGTTCCAACTTTAAGAAATATTGCTTTAACTGCTCCTTATTTTCATGATGGCGCTTCAGCAACTTTAGAAGATGCAGTTACACAAATGTCAAATATGCAATTAACAACTCAGCTTACACCAGAAGAAATTAAAAAAGTAGTAACATTTTTAGACTCATTAACAGATATTGAATTGGCAAAAGCAAATAAAAAGTAATCAAGTAGAAAGAATTAAGTAGTCAGAAGAAAAAATAAACGTCCGGAGTTTCTAAAACTTCGGATGTTTTTATATTACATCAGTCATTAACTTTTATTTAAAATCATCAATTTGGGAATAATTATTTTTCCCAAAAATTGTCCGAGAAAAAAACTTCCTATCAAAATTGGATAAGTATAAAATTGAAATCCAATATTGGAAAAAATTCTAATTAAAACTACAAACGGAACCGGCAAATGAATTGCTAAAAACCATTGCCAAGAAAATTTCTTTACTTTCGATCTCCAATAACCAAACGGCAGATTTAATAAAAATATTATTATTGCAGCCAAAAGAATTATCATTCAGAAATACTTTATTGATATTGAAAATTATTGATTAGTTTTTTCTTGACCGAAGAATTTCGAAAAGTAAAATGCCCGTTGCTACCGAAACATTTAAACTTTGTAATTTTCCTTGCATAGGAATTTCTGCAAGAAAATCACACTTTTCAGCAATTAAATGTCTTATTCCTTTTTCTTCATTTCCAACAATTAAAGCTATCGGTTGTTTATAATCTATTGAAGTGTAATTTTGTGAATTGCCAAGTTTCGATCCAACAATCCAGTATCCGTTTTGTTTAAGAATTTCAATTGTGTTTACCAGATTATTTACTCGCGCAATCTTAATATGACTTGTTGCTCCGGCTGAAGTTTTTTCAACAGTATTGTTTACCGAAACACTATTTTTAATTGTTGTGATAATTCCGTTTACACCGGCACATTCCGCAGTTCTAATTAATGCTCCAAAATTATGCGGATCTTGAATAGAATCTAAAAGCAGTAGCAAAGGAAATTCAGAATTTTCAGCATCTATTAAAATTTCATCAATTTCAGAATATTGGAAATCACTTTTAATTGCAATAATTCCCTGCGTGTTTTTGTCATCTGCAATCAGATCAAATTTTTGAGGCGAGAGCTGAGTTACTTTTACGTTAGATTTATTTGCAAGCTGTTTTATTTGATCTACAATTGCTCCATGCAGACCAAACTGAATATAAATTTGATCAATTTCAGCATTTGAATTTAGAGCTTCAAGGACAGGTTTTCTTCCAAATATTTTTTGCATTATTTGGTTGTTTCAATTAATGATATAGTCGAATCTAAGTTATTAAAACTAATAATCTGTTGTTCACCCGTTTGCATATTTTTTAATTGAGCTTCACCTTTAGAAAATTCATCACCGCCAAGAAATAAAACATATTTTGAATTTAATTTATTTGCTTCACGCATTTGCGCTTTCACACTTCTTGATAAATAATCAAATTCAATATTTAAATTATTTTTTCTTAACTCACTTGAGATTTCAAAAATTTTAGAATCGAGATCGTTATTCAATCTAATTATATAAATATCAATTCTTTCATTTTCCGGCTGAAATGAATTTTCAGTTTTGCAAGCTAATAAAATTCTTTCAATACCGGCTGCAAATCCAACAGCGGGAGTTGAATCTCCGCCGAGTTGTTCAATTAATAGATTGTATCTTCCGCCGCCGCAGAGCGCACTTTGCGAGCCAACTTTTGAACTCAAAATTTCAAATGTTGTGTGAGTGTAATAATCAAGTCCTCTTACCAATTTATGATTTTCTGAAAATGGAATTTTAGCAATTGATAAATATTCTTTAACTTTATTAAAATGCGCATGACTTTCCTCGCCAAGAAACTCAATTAAATTTGGCGCACCTTTTAATAATTCTTGATCATGAATATTTTTACTATCTAAAATTCTAAGAACATTTGTATCAAATCTATTTTTACTTTCTTCGGATAATTCATTTTTTTTATCTGCAATAAATTCCTTTAATGCATTTGCAAATTTATTTCGTTCTTCGGGAATACCTAAAGAATTTATATTAACTTCAATTTCTTTCAATCCTAATTTTTCTAAAATATTAAACGCAACTTGAATAACTTCCGCATCCAATGCTGGATTGTGGCTTCCCAATGCTTCAATTCCAAATTGATGAAATTGCCTAAATCTTCCGGCTTGAGGTCGCTCTTGACGGAACATTGGTGAGATATAAAAAAGTTTATTTAAGCCAGTTTGTTTTCCCAACGAATGTTCAATAAAAGCTCTAACAACTGAAGCTGTCATTTCCGGCTTTAGCGTTAAATTATTCTCACTTCTATCAAAAAAAGAATACATTTCTTTGCTAACTATATCTGTGCTGTCACCAATTCCGCGTGCAAAAAGTTCAGTTAGTTCAAAAATTGGAGTTCTAATTTCTTTGTAATTAAAATGTTTCATCTGATTGAACACAATACTGGCAAGGTGATTCCAATATTGTATTTCATCGGGAAGAATATCTTTTGTTCCGGCAATTGCTTTTATCATAGAATTTAGAAAAGGAAATTATTACGAAATGTTTTTTTCTTCATCTTCAAAGATTTTGTAAATCTCTGAAACTGTATTTGCAGCTAATAATTTTTCTCGGAAATCTTTTTTGTTCATCAGCAAAGAAATTCTGCTTAAAAGTTTTATATGAGGAGCAACCAAATTATCTTTTCCGATTAGCAAAAATATTAAGTTTACCGGCGAACCGTCTAAAGAATCAAAATCAATGGAATGTTTTATTTTTCCAAAAGCTGCTAAAATTTCTGTTACTTTATTTGTTTTACAGTGAGGAATTCCAAAACCGTGACCAATACCAGTTGACATAATTTTTTCTCTTTCATGAACACTAGCTTTAACTTCTTTAATATTAAGAATTCTTTCATCTTTCTTAAATAAATCAATTAACTCATTAATTACTTCTTCTTTTGTTGTTCCCTTTAATTCGGGAATTATATTTTCTGGTGCTAAAACTTCACAAATTCTCATTTATTTAACTTATTTTATTTTAAAAATTGTAATCACAAATCTAACAAAGGAACTCTGTATTTACAATCGAAACAATTTTTATAATTTGAAACAGAAATAT
>JBGSKB010000304.1:0-3566 GCA_041741395.1 Melioribacteraceae bacterium | reverse complement strand
AGGAAGAGCAATCCGCCATTTAGAAAAAGGCAGAGTTGTTATTTTTGGAGCAGGAACCGGACATCCATATTTTAGTACAGATACAGCAGCTTCTTTAAGAGCTGTTGAAATTGAAGCAGATGTAATTTTAAAAGGAACCAGAGTTGACGGAGTCTACGATTCCGATCCCGAAAAAAATCCAAATGCATTAATGTTTTCAGAAATTTCATATCTTGAGGTTATGAATAAAAATCTTCGTGTAATGGACTTAACAGCAATAAGTCTTTGTCAAGAAAATAAACTTCCCATTGTAGTTTTTAATATGAATAAGGAAAATAATTTATTAAAAGTTATTACTGGCGAAAATCTTGGCACACAAGTCAATAATAAAAATTAGTAAATTCAAGAATTTGCGAGGTCAATATGAATAATCAAATTATTAAAGAAGCTAAATCAAAAATGGATAAAACTATTGAAGCTTTTCGTAATGAAATTGCAAAAATTAGAACCGGTAAAGCTACAACTGCTCTTTTAGATGGTGTAAAAGTTAATTATTACGGAACTCATACACCGCTAAATCAAATGGCAAATGTTTCGGTTTTGGATTCACACACTTTATCAATTACTCCATGGGATAGAAGCATTATCAATGATATTGATAAAGCTATACTTACCGCCGATTTAGGATTAAATCCGATTAGTGACGGAACAAATATTAAAGTTCCTATTCCGGCATTAAACGAAGAAAGAAGAAGAGATTTAGTAAAACTTGTAAAGAAATTTGGCGAAGAAGCAAAAATTGCAATTAGAAATGTTCGAAGAGATGCGAACGATCATTTGAAAAAATCTGAAAAAGAAAAACATTTTTCAGAAGATTTAAGACATGATGCAGAACAAGATGTTCAAAAATATACCGACGAACACATAAAAAAAATTGATGAAATAATTAAACACAAAGAAGCTGAAATTATGGAAGTTTAGTTTTTAATAATTGCAAAAATTTACTAGGGGCTATTTTCTAATAGCCTTTTTTATTTTAGTGAATTCAAATTTTAGAATTTTCATTTATTAATAATATAGATTAAGCAATTTTCTATCTTCATACACTTATTATATTCCACATATTTTGAAATCCCTATTTATTATATTTGTTAATTAAATCAAATTAATTTTTAGCATGACAAAAATCTATTTGCTAAGAAATGTTTTATACATAATTGGAAGCATGTTAATTTTCTTTTCAGGAATTATTGTTTATGGAATAATTCTTAATCTGAGGGAACAATCTTTAAATGAAATTTTACAAGAAAAGAATCTTGATCAGCTCAAAAATGTTACAATTTTGGTTGATAGAAAAAATTATAAATTGGAATTATTAAGTGATTCCACATTTGTTAAATCATATAATGTAGTTTTTGGAAGAAATAATAATTCAAATAAAATTTCAAAAAATGATTACATAACCCCAACTGGAACTTATTTTATTTGCAGAGTTGATACTAATCATGTTTATTATAAAAAATTATTTCTGGATTATCCCAATTTAAATGATGCTGCTGAAGCATTAAAAGAAAATATTATTACTCAAAAAGAATTTAAAAATATCGCAAATAGTTTGAAGAAAAATAATACACCATTTGCCGAAACAAATTTAGGTGCGGAAATTGGAATTCAGGGAACCGGAGAATACAATATTATCTTTAAAAATTTACCTTTCGTTTTTAATTGGACGAATGGTTCAGTTGCGTTAAGTAACGAAAATATTGATGAACTTTTAACTGTTGTAAAAGTTGGAACAAAAGTAACTATTAAAAATTAACTTCATGAAATTAATAAAATATCCTTCATACATATTTGCTTTATTTTTATTTGTTTTTACAATCCAAATTTTTCCTCAAAGTGAAAGAAAAATTGAATTAGCAGAAATTAATTTTATTGGTAATGATTATTTTCCTTCCTCGGAATTAGAATATATAATTACTTCAAAAGAAAGTCCAAATTGGTTATCACAATTCTTAGCAAGTTTTTCAAGTTTTGGAAACAGCGCAATTTATTTTGATTCGCTAAATATTCCCAACGATATAAATATTCTAAAAAGTTATTATTTCTCGCACGGATTTTTTAGAACAAATATTATTGCAAAATATTCTCTTGATACTAATGGCAAAGAAAGTGCATCGTTAACTTTTACAATTAATGAAAATAAAGCAACAAATTTCAATAAATTATTAGTTACCGGATTAGAAAATATTTCGCTGGCATTTTTAACAAAAATCAGCTCAATAATTTCAATTGATAGCACAGTTCAATATTCGGATTTAAAAGTTGAACAAAACAGAGATGGAATTTTAAGTTATCTGCAAGATAATGGATATATGCTTTCACAAGTTGAGCAACCAATTATTGAAATAGATACAATTTATACAAATTCTGTAAATGTAAAAATGAATTTTGACGTTGGTAACCGATACAAAATCAGCAGTGTTTCCGTTGAGAAAAGTGGTCCAGGAAAAAATTTAGTTAGCGATGAATTAATAAAAGAAATTGTGAATATTAATCCGGAAAATTATTTCAGTTATCATAATTTGAAATTAGCACAAGTTAGACTTTACAGAACAAATCTTTTTTCATCTGCATTAATTACCGGAAATACTGCCGATACAAATGGAAATTATGTCCCAATAAAAATTGTAACTTCAGTTGGATTATTAAATGAACTTGCTCCGGAATTAATTGTAACAAATGACAGAACTGAAAGCTCAAATTTTAAATTCGGTTTTGGCTTAAGCTGGATAAATAAAAACTTCCTTGGCGATGCAAGAAAACTTACAATCGGAAGTTCTATTTCTGCGGAAAATATTACACAATTTTTAAAAGCCGGAAATCTTGCTGATAATATATATGGATTAGCAGATTTGCGTGCTACAATTGAGCAGCCGTTTTTATTCGGAAAACCAATAAACACAACACTTGAAGCTTTTTATACTTTAGAAAAAAAACGTGATGAATGGAATGCAAGTATTTACGGAACAAAATTAAATCTCGGTTTTGAACTTTCGCCATATATTTATCTGACTGGTTTAAGTAGTCATTTTACTTTACAGAGAACCGAGTACATTTTTAAAGAAAAATACATCCAAGATAAAATAGATTCTCTTTATTCCGGTAATATTGAAAGCAATAATACAAATGTTGTACTTGGTGTTAATTTAGTTGCTAATAAAACAAATGATTTGCTTTTCCCAACAGAAGGATATTCATTATACGTTTTGCTGGAAGACGGAAATTCACTTCCATATTTAGCAAGTAAAATTGGCAATTATAATTTTAATCAATCTGCATATTATAAATTTGTGTTAACATCTACATTTTATCTGCCGGTTCTTACAAATTATTTTGATGCGTTCGGAACAAAATTAAAAATCGGAAATATTCAATCATATTATGGAAACAAAACAAATATTCCGTTTAATCAAAGATTAACAGCCGGAGGAAGCAACTCAATTAGAGCTTGGGGAGCAAATGATTTGCCTATTATTAAAAAAAGGAAAACTAATTTACCGGAACATCCTACTCAAAATGAAATT
>JBGSKB010000303.1:0-4165 GCA_041741395.1 Melioribacteraceae bacterium | reverse complement strand
ATTTTATTGATGAATCCAAATCTTCAACCGGTGAAATTATTTTTGATTTTATAAATTCTAATAGTTTCCTAAAGATAAATTACCAAATTGCCTTAGCTCTTTATGCCGCAATTATGACTGATACCGGATCGTTCAGATTTTCCAAAACAAATTCAGAGCTTCATCGCAAAGTGGCTAAGCTTTTAGAGTTTGGACTTAACACAGAAGAAATTTATGATCAAATTTATTCGCAATATGATTTCAGCAGAAATAAAATGCTAGGATATGCACTAACAACAATTAAAATTTCTGAATCCGGAAAAATATCATATATGATAATAACTCAATCAATGCTGAAAGAAGCCAACGGCATTGAAGCTGATGTTGACGGATTTGTAAATTTTGCTTTAAATACAAAAGGTGTAAAAATTGGGATTTTATTTTTTGAATTAGAAAATGGAATTAAAATAAGTTACAGATCGAAAGAAAAAATTCCTGTAAATCAATTGGCAGAAAAATTTAAAGGCGGCGGACACTTAAATGCTGCTGGTTCGAGACTTCATCATGTTCATTTAGATGAAATAATTCCGCAAGTTATTGATGAAGCTGAAAAACTAATTCAGAATTATGAAAGTAATTAATTGGTAGTATTATGAAATTTAACTTAAACATAAAATCTGTTTCGCAAATAAAAAGTTACAATAAAAAATCCGCAAGAATTATATTTTTTAATGAAAAAGATGACATCGATAATTCACTTGCAAATCTAAAAATTGAAATAAACCATCCGCAAAAATTACAATTGCTTGATGATAAAATTTCGGAAATAAAAATATGGAATTCTTCAGTTCCGGAATTAACCATAATAAAAAGAATTAAAATTGATAAAAAGTTTACGAATGATTTTTTTAGAAATTATTTTGCCGGAATAATTCAATCATTTGAAAATCAAAATTTGGAGAACATTTTTATTCCAGCAATAGTTTATTCACACTTTACAAAATATTTTAAATCGGAAGAATATTTTTATCAAACAATTTTGGAAGGAATTTATTTAGGTAATTATAATTTTAACAAATATTTGAGTAAATCTAAAAAACCTTCAAAACTTAATGCTATTATTGAAATTAGTGATTTAAAACTTTCAAAAAAAATCCTTGAGTTAACATCAAACATTGCTCAAGCAATTTATTTTACAAGAGATTTAGTTAATGAACCCGCCAATTTTCTTACTCCGATTGAATTTTCAAAAAGAGTTAAAAATGAGTTTAGAAAAACTTCAGTAAAAATTAAAATTTTTAACGAAGTAGAATTAAAAAAACAAAAAATGAATGCAATTCTTTCTGTTGGGAAAGGAAGTTCAAACAAACCCGTAATGATAATTGCTGAATATAAACCAAAAGTAAAATCTAAATATAAAATTTGTCTTGTCGGAAAAGGTGTAACTTATGATACCGGAGGTTTATCAATCAAACCAACAGCCGGAATGCTGCAAATGAAAGCAGATATGGCGGGTGGTGCAACAGTATTTGGAATAATAAAAGCTGCTGAAAAAAATAATTTACCAATTGAAATTATTGGAATCGTACCTGCTGTTGAAAATTCTATTTCCGGCAATTCTTACAAACCCGGTGATGTAATTTCCACATCTTCCGGAAAAACTATAGAAGTAAAAGATACTGATGCTGAAGGAAGACTTGTTCTAGCTGATGCTTTAGAATTTGCTTCGAAACAGAATCCAAATGAAATAATTGATTTTGCAACATTAACCGGCGCTGTTGCTGTTGCACTTGGATTATTTACTGCCGGCGTATTTACAAAAAATAATGAAATTGCAGAAAGAATTAAAATTGCTTCTCAAGAAACTTATGAACATACTTGGAGATTACCATTTTGGGATGAATTTAATAATTTGTTAGAAAGCAAAATTGCAGATATCAGCAATCTTGGTCCACGATGGGGCGGAGCAATTACAGCCGGGAAATTCTTAGAACAATTTGTCGATGAAAAAATACCTTATGCTCATATTGATATTGCTGGTCCGGCAATAAATCATGATTTAACAAATTATACAAAAGATTACTGCACCGGTTTTGGAGTGAGATTTATGTTTGAGTATCTAAAAGAAATTACAAATAAGTAATTTTTATACATCAATTAAATATTTATTCAAAAGTTTCTATTTATATTTTTGATTTAGAATAATTCTTTTTATAACTTCAACAGTACTTCTTAAAAAATTCATAACGTTTAATTAAAGTGAAATAATTTTATCAATTTAACAGGATGATGAATTATGAAAAAATATTTTTTCCTTTTTCTATTTTTGGTTGTAACTGCTTTAAATGCCCAAAATAATTGGGATGTTGTTTGGTCACTTGCTGAAAAACCATTTTTAGGTTCAGGAGCTGCTTCAGAAATATCAATAATAAAAACTGGATTTGATACAGATGAAGATGGGTGGGGAGAATTTATGTGCGGTTGGACC
Organism: Melioribacteraceae bacterium; assembly: GCA_041741395.1. Classification (GTDB taxonomy): domain Bacteria; phylum Bacteroidota; class Ignavibacteria; order Ignavibacteriales; family Melioribacteraceae. The sequence goes on along the minus strand of JBGSKB010000303.1, from coordinate 1,698 downwards.
GATCTTGAACGAAACTTTGTACTTATGTACGAAGCTTCTTCAGATAATACTTATGATTTGGTTTGGTACTGGGAATTTCCGGTTCAAACAAATACATTTCCTGGAATTGCCGTTGGCGATTTAGATAATTCTGGTAAAGTTGACATAGTTATTACTTTACCTACGGTTGCCGCTGATGATAGTCCGCCAAGACTTTGGTTTTTTGAGTGGAGCGGTGTAGTTGGTGAAAATAAATATGGAAAAGGTAATTTAGGTGCAGTCGAAGCCCATAAATCTTGGAATTTCAATTTAGAAAACGGATTAGATTTTCGTCCGTATGGATTAACAATTGAAGATATTGATAAAGATGGAAAAAACGAATTGATTTGTGGAGTTAGACAAGGTGATCGCGGAAGAGAAATATTTGTAGTTTCTGCTACTGGAGCTTTGACTGGATTTGGAAGTTTTAGAATTGAATTTAACCATCAAGAAGCCTTTGAAGGCGGTCTTTATAGTGTAACTACCGGTGATTTAGATAACGACCAGAAACAAGAAATTTATGCTGTCGTTTGGGCAAATATGACTTTGAGAATTTTTGAATGCAATGGTGATAGTCAATATGAATTAGTTACTTCATTGGATAGTATGTCAACAACAGATTATGGTGCAGTGGATGGTTTACGCGTTGCCGATGTAAATAACGATGGTGTAAATGAATTATATTGGGCTGGTACAGAATCAACAAATACAATGTTCATTATTACCGGAATTAATGATGTTAGCCAAATTACTCCGGAAGATATTAAACCGTTCTTTCATATCCCGGTAACTGCTGATGGCGGTTTGAAATCGATGTATATTACTGATCACGATGGAGACGGAAATGAAAACTTAATGATTGGCGGTGAAAGAAACGGACAAATTTTTGATTTGGAATATAATGGAACTGGTGATCCGGCAGATTCTTCAAGCTGGACATTAAATGTTGTGTTTGATATTTGGGAAGAAAGCGGACTTACACCAACTGATACGGTTGTTTTAACTCCAAGAATGTTCTACGGTATGCCTGCAAATGATATGGATAAAGATGGAAAAAATGAATATGTATTTACAAATTACAGTGCTGATTTTTCAGTATGGGCTGGGGATAAATATCTTTGGATAATTGAAAACGATGCTGTTGTAAGTGTCGAAAATCCTAAAAATGTAATTGCAAATAATTATGTTTTAGAACAAAATTATCCAAATCCTTTTAATCCGAATACAAAAATAAGTTATTCAATTCCAAATGTAGCCTCGAGCTTTAGCTCGAGCCAAATTGTGCAGATTAAAGTTTATGATATATTAGGAAAAGAAATTTCAACATTAGTAAACGAACAAAAATCAACCGGAAATTATGAAGTAAGTTTTAATGCATCAAATCTTCCAAGTGGAATTTATTTCTACAAATTACAAGTCGGTGAATTTTCTGAAATTAAGAAAATGACACTCCTTAAATAGTTCATATTTTTAACCGGGCAATTTTATTGTCCGGTTTTTCTTCCAAAAAGACCTTTTATCTCAAATACTAAAAATTTACATATATTTAGTTATAAATATATGTTACTTTTCAATAAGTTTAATTTCATATGAGACAGAAATGAAAACTCAAAAAATAATACTTATCATTCTAAATATTCTATTTATAAACACGTTCTGCTATTCTCAATGGGAACAGCA
>JBGSKB010000302.1:0-2266 GCA_041741395.1 Melioribacteraceae bacterium | reverse complement strand
TAAAAATATTTTTGAAATATTTGAAAATTATAAATTAGTTGACCAAAATGAAAAATCAATTGAAATATCTTATAAAAATAAATATTATAGTGCCGTTACTAAAGAAATTGAAGCTTTTGGATTTAGTCATATTTATTTAAGAGATATAACTCAAAGAATTGAATATGAAGTTTTGATTAAGCAAAATCAAGAAAGTTTAAAGCAACTTAAATCAAAAATTGAAACTATTAATGAAGAAGAAAAAGATCGTTTGGGGAAAGAACTGCATGATAGTGTTGGTCAAAATTTATTAATGCTGAAACTTTCACTTCAAAATATTCAGAATGGAAATAGCAATAAAAATTCCGATGTAGAGAAAATGATTAATTTAGTTGATGATTTGAGTGCAGAAATTAGAGATATTTCTCATCAATTACGACCAAGAATTTTAAATGAATTTGGATTAGTTGCCGGATTAACCTCAATTATTGAGGGAATAAATAGCAAAAATCAATTAAAAGGTTACTTAACCACAAACTATATATTAGGTTCCCTTAATAAGGAACAAGAGCTAAATATTTACAGAATTTGTCAAGAAAGTATAAGCAATATTATAAAACATGCAAATTGTGCTGAGTTTTTTATTCAGCTTGTTCAAGATAATGAACAAATTAAATTAGTAATTTCTGATGATGGAATTGGTTTTAATGTAGAGGAATATTTTTCTGAAGGTAGATCTTCATTAGGACTATTAAATATTAAAGAAAGAGCTGAAAATTATAGCGGCAAAATGAATATTATTTCTTCACCAAGTGAAGGTACAACAATTTTTATAAAGTTCTTTAGGAGCGAAGTTTATGATAAGAGTATTGATCGCAGACGATCATAAATTATTTAGGGAAGGAATAATTAGCCTTTTAAAAGATTCACCTGATATTGTAATTGTTGGTGAAGCTGAAGACGGAAGAACTTTAGAAAAAAAATTCTTTGAACTTATGCCCCATGTTATTGTAACCGATATAAATATGCCAATAAAATCCGGACCAGAAGCAGTCTCAACAATTATAAATAAATTTAAAGATGCAAAAGTTTTGTTCCTTTCTCAATATTTAGGAGACGATTTTATTTACTCAATTTTGAAAGCTGGGGGATTAGGATTAATTAGTAAAAATAGTATGCGGGATGAGTTGGTAAATGCAATAAAAGTTGTAAATAAAGGGAAACAATACTTCGTAAACAAAAGCGAAAATGAACTTGACGAAATAATTGGAAGATTTGAACAAATTGGAAAGAAAGAAAAACATAAATCAATAAATGGAATAACAAGCAAGCAATTAGAGATTTTAAAATTAATTGGCGAAGGTTTATCTACAGAACAAATAGCATTACAATTAAAGATATCAAAAAGAACTGTTGAAACGCACCGCTATAGAATGATGAATTCACTTGGGTTTAATACGGTTGGACAATTAATTCGTTACGCTGTTTTGCAAAATATGAAGAAATGAAAAATTTATTATTCGAATAAAACTCTATTACCTTCCAAATTCCGGTTATTTTTTCTCTTAATGCTAAGATATATTAAAAATAATCCGATTAGTATCTGTAAAATATTAGTTGCAAAATAAATATTTAAACCCGAACTAAGCTGACGTAGAAATGCGATTATTTTAAAAACAGTTAAAGCTTCGAAGAATACCATTATAATGTAAAAAATATCAATTCTGTTTTTATTCAAGTAAATTGAAATAAAAATTCTTGAAAAAAGTACAAATAATATAATGTGAGAAATCAAAACAAAATACATTTGAAATATATTAGTAGAATAAATCCCGGCAAGAATTGCAATAAGCAATCCTCCTAAAATAAGAATTTTGTATTTCAAAAAAAAGTCTCTATTGAATGTTAAAACAATAAAATACGTGAATGGAATCCAAAGAATTTGTGCAGAAACATGAAAAAAATGATTAATCAAAAATGAAGTAATATCAGTTGCAGCAAGGAGAAGAAAATAATAAAAATGTTTATTTGAGCGATAGAAAATTGGTACTATCGCCCAAATTATAATAGAAATTGTTGCAATTATTACCCAGGTTTTCATTAATCACAAACTGGAGGACAAGGTAATGAATATTCTAAAATAAAAGAGTGTGTAAAGTTTTTTGTGTAAATGGAAATTTGAGTTATTAAAAATCATGAAATCTTTCCTTAAAATAAACAGAAAAATTTGATAAAATAATAGCCCAATTTTGAATAGGCATAGACCATTTTTTAGATAAATCTCTGT
>JBGSKB010000301.1:0-3474 GCA_041741395.1 Melioribacteraceae bacterium | reverse complement strand
ATTGATCAGCCAGAAATTATATTTCCCCTATTTCCAATTGAATTACTTCAAGAAGAATTAAATAAGGAAAGTAATTTTGAACCATATGGAATTGTAAAATTAGATAAGCAGCCGGAAAATATTACAATAAATTTAAAAGCTCCAGTATATATTGATCATAGTGAAAAATTAGGATTTCAAAAAATATCTGAAAGTGAAGAACTACCTTTAGATTATCCACTTTTTGTAAATAATTGAGAATTGAAAAATGTTAATATTAACAAGAAAAGAAAATCAGAAAATCAGAATAGGGAATAATATTATTCTAAATATTGTTTCTATTTCCGATAATCATGTTAAAATTGGAATTGAAGCCGATAAAGAAGTTGCAATTTTTAGAGAAGAAGTATATCAGCAAATAATTGAGAATAATAAAAATTCAACAGCTAAACTAAATAAAGAATTACCCGAAAATTTGAAATCATTAAAGATTAACAAAATTAAAAAAGATGACAAAAAATAATCTTAAGGTATTAATAATTGATGACAATTATTCGATACTACAATATCTAAAAACATTGTTAGAAAGATACGGGTTTACCGTAAAAACCAGCACAAATGGTTTTGATGGTTTACAAGAATCAGCAGAATTTAAACCCGATATAATCTTTTTGGATTTAATGATGCCAAATATTGATGGCATCAAAATGTTGCAGCTTAAAAAAGTTTTGAATGATATTAAAGAAATTCCGGTTATTGTAATTAGTGCAAATGCAGGAAGAAATAATGTAATTGCTGCAATTGAAGCCGGTGCAGATAGAGTTTTGGCAAAACCAATTAATGTTAAACAGCTGAAAGCAACGGTTAATGAATTGTTAAATATGGAATGCTTTGAAACTGAAAATGAATTTGAAATTGCTCCAGTACAAAAAAATGAAAAAGAATCAGATTTTCTTGAAAAGTTTAATGAATGTAAAATAAATTTAGTTGAGGCAATAGAAAACCGAGAACCAAATAATTTAAAAGACATAGTGAGTCTTTTGATTAATTATGCAAATAAAAATGTAAAAACAATTGCAAATGATTTATTAAATGATTTATCGAAAAAAGAATTTTTAAAGCCATCAGATTGGATGTTTGCTGAACTGATAATTAAGCAGATAGACCATGAGCTAAATAAAAGTAATAAACAAAATTTAATAACTAAAAATTAATAAAAAATTATGTTTATAATTATTGGAGCTATAGTTGTTGTAGCCAGCTTAATTGTTGGTTTCTCAATGGCGGGCGGTCAGCTTTTGGTTTTGTTGCAACCCTCAGAATTTATAACAATTGGTGGTGCAGCAATTGGAAGTTTACTAATTTCTGCATCACTTGACGAAATAAAAAATATAGTTGGTGCAATTCCAAAAGCTATTAGCCATAAACATCACACAAAACCGGAAAATTTATCACTACTAAAAACATTGTATGATTTATTTTTATTAGCTCAAAGAGATGGTTTATTAGCAATAGAAAAACATATTGAAAATCCAAGCGAAAGCGATGTATTTAAATCAGATCCCAAATTATTAAAAAATAAATCTGCAATTACATTTCTCTGCGATACTCTAAAAGTAATGCTTTCCGGCGGAGTTCCTCCGCATGAAGTTGAAGCATTAATGGATATTGAAATTAAAACTTATAAAACAGAAACACATCCTACACATGCACTCTTAAGTAAACTTGGGGATGCATTTCCGGCATTAGGAATTGTTGCTGCCGTTCTTGGAATTATTGTTACTATGGGAAGTATTAATGACGGTGCTGAAGCTGTGGGCCACCACGTTGCTGCAGCACTTGTTGGTACTTTTTTGGGTGTTTTATTATCTTACGGATTTGTTGGACCATTAGCAACAAATATTGAGCATATGATTGAAGGTGAAGTAAGATATCTTGAAACAATTAAAGAATGCGTAATTGCTTATGCAAAGGGAAATCCTCCGATTGTTGCTGTTGAAGTTGGAAGAAGAACAATTAATTCTCACACAAGACCATCATTTTCTGAGTTGGAAAATTATTTAAGAGGTAAATCAGAATAATGGCTGATCAAGGCAATGACAAACCAATTATTGTTAAGAAAATAATAAGCGGCGGACATGGTCATCACGGTGGAGCGTGGAAAGTTGCTTATGCGGATTTTGTTACCGCAATGATGGCATTATTTATTGTGTTATGGATTCTTGGTCAAGATGAAGCTGTAAAAGAAAATATTGCCGGATATTTTAATGATCCAAGCGGATTTGGAGTTGGTAATGGTCCAAGTGCAATTGAAGGTAAAGGAAAACAGAGCATGATACCAGCACCTCTTACTGATTTGCAGAAAAAGGAAATTGAAAAAGAACGGCTTGAATCAATGGGAGAAGAATTATTAGATAATCTTAAGAATCAAGATTTTAAAGAGTTAATTGATCAAATTGATATTGAAGTCACAGACGAAGGCTTGCGAATTGAAATAATGGAATCAAGCGATGATGCTTTTTTTGAAGTTGGAACTTCAACCTTAAGTAAAGGAGCGAGAGCAATTCTTACTACAATTGGAAAACAAATGACCCAAGTAAATAATAAAATTGTGGTTGAAGGGCATACTGATTCTCGTCCTTTTCCTAATGGGCATGAAGGTTATTCTAATTACGAATTAAGTGCTGATCGTGCAAATTCAGCAAGAAGAGAATTACTTTCCAGCGGACTAAAACCAGATCAAATTGATGAAATTAGAGGTTATGCTGATAACAGATTAAGAAATGTAAATGATCCAAATGATGTTGTAAATCGTAGAATTAGCATAATTGTAAAATACTCAAAATAAACTCTTTGTAGTACTTTCCAAATCTGTGGATATAAACAGAAAAAATCCTTAGCTTTTATTCTGAATAGTTGATAATTATTTTAAACATCATATGATAAATATTTATCAACAAGAATCTTGCTAAATAAATTATAAAGCTTACAATGAGCGATAAAAATAAAATTCTAGTTGTTGAAGACGAAGAAGATTCCCGTTTTATTTATGAAAGACTTCTTACAAAAAATGGTTACACAGTAAAAAGTGTAAATAACGGAGAAGAAGCTTTAGAAGTTATCGGTGAATTCAAACCTTCCATAATTTTAGCTGATTGGACAATGCCAAAATTAAATGGAATTGAACTTTGTAATATTATTAAAAGCAAAGAAGAATTTAAGCTTATTTACTTTATTTTACTTACGGCAAGAACTTCACTTAAAGACCGAGTTGAGGGTTTAGATACCGGTGCGGATGATTACTTAGTAAAACCAATTGATAATCAAGAACTTGTTGCTAGAATTAGATCCGGCATAAGAATTCAAATAAAGTTCATTGAAATTTACAATAGTAAAAAATTCAATATCATCAACAATAAAATGAATAAGCATTTCTTCTTCTGAGGGATATTCTAGATTTAAAATATGCCAATTTATTTTTGACATTAATTTAGC
>JBGSKB010000300.1:0-5255 GCA_041741395.1 Melioribacteraceae bacterium | reverse complement strand
TTAGCTTTAAATCGCGGTGAGAATGAAGGATTTCTAAAAATATCTTTCTTGTTTGATAAAGATGAAATTTTGAAAAATATTTACAAATCGTATTTTACTTTTAAAAGGTCTTATTTTGAAAATCTTTTGACTGAAACAACTTCCGATTCTTTTAACAGATTAATTCAGCCTTCAATTGAACGGGAAGTTAGAAATTACTTAACTGAAATTGCCGATGAACACGCTGTAAAGGTTTTTGCATCAAATCTGAAACAACTTTTGCTTCAACCGCCGATAATGAATAAAATTATTATGGGAATTGATCCGGGATTTGTTTCGGGCTCTAAAGTTGCGGTAATTGATAAAACCGGAAAATATTTGGAAGGTGAAACTATCTATCCGCATCCACCGCAGAATAAAAAGGATTCGTCAATTCAAACAATTCTAAAATTTATAAAAAAATATAATGTTGAATTAATTGCAATTGGTAACGGAACCGCAAGCCGGGAAACGGAATTATTAGTTTCTTCATTAATAAAAGATTACAAATTGAATTGCCATTATTTAATTGTGAATGAAGCCGGAGCTTCCGTTTATTCAGCATCGCCAATTGCAAAGCAAGAATTCCCGGATTTAGAAGCAAGTCAAAGAGGAAATATTTCAATCGCACGCAGAGTTTTGGATCCGCTTGCCGAGCTTGTAAAAATTGACTCAAAATCAATTGGCGTTGGTTTATATCAACATGATGTTGATCAAAAATTGTTAAATAAAAATTTGGATGATGTTGTAATAAGCTGCGTGAATTATGTTGGCGTTGATATTAATACGGCTTCAACTTCATTGTTAACTTACGTTTCCGGATTAAGTAAAAGAATTGCAAATAATATTGTGAAATACCGCGAGGAAAATGGGCGATTTGAAAACAGAAATCAGTTGAAAGAAGTTAATGGAGTTGGAGAAAAATTATTTGAACAATCTGCCGGATTTTTAAAAATCAGCGGTGGAGAAAATCCTTTGGATTCAACTTTTATTCATCCGGAATCATATGAAGCGACCGAAAAACTTTTAAAAATGTGTGAGATTTCTTCTACTTCAATTAATGAAAAAGGTTTGCTTGTAAAACAGTTTGTCGAAAAAAAAGGAATCGAAAAAATTGCAAATCAATTAAATGTTGGAGTACCAACTCTCGAAGATATAGTTCAGAATATAATTAAACCGGGCAGAGATCCGCGCGAAGATATGCCAAAACCAATTTTACGCAGTGATGTTCTAAAAATTGAAGATTTGGAAGTTGGAATGACTTTAAAAGGAACTGTAAGAAATGTTGTGGATTTTGGCGCTTTTGTGGATATTGGTGTTAAACAAGACGGACTTTTACATATTTCTGAAATGGCAAATAAATTTGTAAAACATCCAATGGAGATTGTAAGCGTTGGCGATATTATTGATGTAAAAATTAAATCTGTTGAAATTGCAAAAAATAGAATTGCTTTAAGTATGAAATAATCAAGATATTTTAGCTAAAGTTTATTATTTTATTTTAAATATTTTTCCTATTTATTTGATTAAATGAAAATATATAATAAAGTTGAAAATATAATTCATCAAAAAGGTGCCGCATATTTTATCCTTATTGATCCTGATAAACTTTCTCTGGAAAAAACAAAATTATTTATTCAGTATTGTGAAAAAAACGGAGTTGATGGATTTTTAATTGGCGGAAGTTTAATGATTAACGGCGATTTAGATGAATCAATAATTGAAGTTAAAAAATATACAAATCTGCCCGTAATTATTTTCCCCGGAAGTGTAAATCAAGTATCAAAATTTGCAGATGCTATTTTATTTTTATCTTTAATTAGTGGAAGAAATTCTGAACACTTAATTGGGAAACACGTTCAAGCCGCACCATTGATAAAAAAATATAATATTGAAGCAATCTCTACCGGATATATTTTAGTTGAATCCGGACAAACAACAACCGCAGAATATGTTAGCGGAAGCAAACCAATTCCAAGACACAAACCGGAAATTGCAGCAGCAACAGCACTTGCCGGTGAATATCTAGGAATGAAATTAATTTATTTGGAAGGCGGTTCCGGTGCCGAAAAATCTGTCCCAAACGAAATGATTAAAATGGTTTCATCACAAGTTTCAATTCCGGTTATTGTCGGCGGCGGAATTAGAACTCCATTAGAAGCAAGAGAAAAAGTTGATGCAGGTGCTAAAATAATTATAACCGGCAACTATTTTGAAAATGAAAATAATTGGGATTTAATTTCCCAATTTGCAAATGCAATTCATAAAAATTCTATTTTAGAAGTTTAGAATCAAATCTTACCCAAATAGCAATTTTAATTTTTTAAAATATCTATAGTTTTCAATATTTAAAAATTTCATACATTTCAAAAATAAAATGGTTTATATCATAAAAAAAATATTAAGAAATTTCTTAACTTTGTTACAGGTAAATATTATTTGAAGGGAGAACATAAATGACCGCAAACTTTGATATGATTCAAAAAGTTTACAATAATTTTGAAACAAAAATTGATGCTGCAAGAAAAGTTTTAAACCGACCAATGACTTATACTGAAAAAATATTATATACACATTTGTGGGAAAAAGTTACAAAAGAATTTACACGCGGAATAGATTATGTTGATTTGGCTCCGGATAGAGTTGCAATGCAAGATGCAACAGCCCAAATGGCACTTTTGCAATTTATGCATTCGGGAAGAAAATCTGTTGCGGTTCCATCAACTTCGCATTGCGATCATTTAATTCAAGCGCAAATTGGCGCAGAAGCTGATTTGAACAGAGCCAAAAATGAAAATGAGGAAGTTTATAATTTTATAGAAAGCATTTCAAAAAGATTTGGTGTGGGATTTTGGAAACCCGGAGCTGGAATTATTCATCAAGTAGTTTTAGAAAATTATGCTTTCCCCGGTGGAATGATGATTGGAACAGATTCACATACACCAAATGCCGGTGGACTTGGAATGATTGCAATCGGCGTTGGCGGCGCAGATGCTGTTGATGTTATGGCAGGAATGGCTTGGGAATTAAAATGGCCAAAATTAATTGGAATAAAATTAATCGGTAAACTTTCCGGCTGGACTTCTCCCAAAGATGTAATTTTAAAAGTTGCTGGAATTTTAACCGTAAAAGGCGGAACCGGCGCAATTGTTGAATATTTTGGTGAAGGTGCAAAATCAATTTCCTGCACCGGGAAAGGAACAATTTGCAATATGGGCGCAGAAATTGGAGCAACAACTTCTACATTTGCTTTCGATGAAAAAATGGCGGCATATTTAAAAGCTACCGATCGTGCAGATGTTGCGGAATTAGCAACACAACACGCAAAACTTTTAACTGCCGATGAAGGTGTTTATCAAAATCCCGAAAAATATTTTGATAAAATTATTGAAATTAATTTAAGTGAATTAGAACCGCATTTAAATGGACCTTATTCACCCGATAGAGCTTGGCCAATTTCACAAATGAAGCATGCAGTAAAAGACAATGATTTTCCCGAAGAATTAAGCGTTGGTTTAATTGGAAGCTGCACAAACTCAAGTTATGAAGATATTGATCGCGCTGCAAATATTGCAAAACAAGCTCTCTCAAAAGGATTGAAAGCTAAAGCACAATTCACAATTACTCCGGGCTCTGAACAAGTTAGAGCTACAATCGAACGCGATGGACAATTAAAAACTTTAACGGATTTTGGCGGAGTAGTTTTATCAAATGCTTGCGGACCTTGCATTGGTATGTGGCAAAGAATGGATAATCCCGAACAAAAAAGAAATAGTATCGTAACTTCATTTAATAGAAATTTTGCAAAACGACAAGATGGAAATCCAAATACTTTGGCATTTGTGGCTTCGCCGGAAATTACAACTGCTTTAACAATTGCCGGTAAAATTACTTTTAATCCGCAAACTGATACTTTAAAAAATAATAATGGCGAGGAAATAAAATTAGATATTCCTCATGGTGATGAACTTCCCAAAGATGGATTTCAGCCCGATTTAGAAGGCTTTATCGCTCCATCAGAAAAATATTATGGTACAGAAGTTATTATAAATCCGGAAAGCAAAAGACTACAATTTTTAGAAAGATTTTCCGAATGGGACGGAAACGATTTTACAGATTTACCATTATTGTTAAAAGCCAAAGGTAAATGTACAACCGATCATATTTCTATGGCTGGCTCTTGGTTAAAATTCCGCGGACATTTAGACAACATTTCTGATAATTTATTTTTGGGTGCAATAAATGCTTTTACGGATAAAGCCGGTGAAGTGAAAAATATTTTAACGCAAGAATATAAAAATGTAAGTAAAGTTGCACGTGAATATAAATCTGATGGATTAGGCTGGGTTGTTGTTGGCGATGAAAATTACGGCGAAGGTTCATCTCGTGAACATGCTGCAATGGAACCAAGATTCTTAAATGGTAAAGCAATTATTGTAAGAAGTTTTGCAAGAATTCACGAAACAAATTTAAAGAAACAAGGAATGCTTCCATTAACTTTTGATAATCCCGCAGATTATGATAATGTAAAAGAAGATGATAAAATTAGTTTAATCGGAGTTAAAGAAATTGCTCCTGGTTCGCAAGTAAAAATGATTATGAAACATTCTGATGGAACAGTTGATGACGCATTGTTAAATCATACATTTAATGCTAATCAAATTGAATGGTTTAAAGCCGGAAGTGCTTTAAATTTGATTGCTGCACAAAATAAATAATTTTCAAAACACAATTTCTAAATCCCAACTTTTCAAAAAATGTTGGGATTTTTTTGTTTTTCCAAAATCAAATCTCTATAAGATTTTCTAATTTGATTTTTCACATCCAAATTCAATAATTTTACAACTTCTTCAAATTCTAATTTAGCTTCATCTTGAGAAATATTTTTAACTACTGTTTCCAACTCTAAAAATTTTCCTAAGTTTTTTACTTCATCCAAATGAATTCTTGTATTTTTATAAATAAATATTTCTCTAACTTTTTCAACAATAATTTCCAAACGTATTTAACCTCTGACCTATATTTTGTCTTGGTCGCTAATTATGACTGACAAGTTAGGAACCCTTTCATTAAAATTTAACGTATCTAAAACGGGACCCGTCACTTAAAGTAGTGCCATATATAAATTATAAATGCTCTATAACCCAATTTTTTTTGTTTGTTCAGATCCTTCTGCGAGTGAACGGTGGTCGCACAGTGGAGGGCGTGCTGCGCGGGTACGACCCCTTCATGAATTT
>JBGSKB010000299.1:0-4026 GCA_041741395.1 Melioribacteraceae bacterium | reverse complement strand
AAAAATTCAAGAATTTGCAAAATTTGTTCAATCTTTAGGATATTCATTTAATCCGCAAGTAACAAATAAAAGTAAAGAGTTGCAGAATCTTCTGGAAAAAGTCAAAGGTTCTGAAGAAGAAGCTGTGATTAACGAAATCGCAATTCGCTCAATGGCAAAAGCCGTTTATTCAATTCAAAATATTGGTCATTACGGATTGGGATTTAAATATTATTCTCATTTTACTTCACCAATAAGAAGGTTTCCGGACTTAATTGCACATCTTCTTATTTTTGATTATTTAAATGAAGCAAAACCTAAATTCACTTGGAAAATGCTTGAAGAGATTTGTGAACATTCATCATTTACGGAAAGAAGTGCGGCAAGCGCAGAAAGACTTTCCGTAAAATTAAAACAGATTGAATTTCTACAAAATAGAATTGGTGAAACTTTTAACGGAATAATTTCCGGAATTACTCATTTTGGAATTTTTGTTGAACTCAGCGAAAATTTGGCAGAAGGCTTAATTTCAGTTAGAGATTTAGATGACGATTATTATATTTTTGATGAAAGCTCTTATTCCCTAAAAGGAAGAGATAACGAAAAACAATATAGATTGGGCGATAAAATAGTTGTAAAATTAAAACGCGTAAATGAAGAAAAAAGAGTGATTGATTTTACTCTTTCTTAATAATAAAATTATTTTTATAATTATAGAAATATGATTCGGAAATAGTGATGAAAATTACAATGAAAATATTATTGATTCTTTTATTTATATCAAATTTTACTTTTGCGCAATTTGGAAAAAATCGCGTTCAGTATAGAGATCACGAATGGTTTTACATTCAAACAAAACATTTTGATATTTATTTTTCTGAAAATGGTGACGATGCCGCAGAATTTACCGCACAAGCTGCAGAAGCTGCTTTAGAAGATCTTCAAAAAAAATTGGATTATCAGCTTAATAATAGAATTTCTCTTGTTGTTTATAATTCACATAATGAATTTCAAGAAACCAATACAACCGATGGATATCTTTCACAAGGAATTGGAGGTTTTACTGAACCTTTTAAAAATCGAGTTGTCTTCCCTTTCGAAGGTTCATACAGCAAATACAAACATGTAATTCATCATGAATTGGTTCATGCAGTAATGAGAGATATGCTTTACGGTGGAACAATTCAAAATATTATTGCAAAAGGAATTACTTTACAATTACCAATTTGGTATCATGAAGGAATGGCAGAATATCTTTCAAGTGGTTGGGAAACAAATTCTGATATGTTTATTCGCGATGCAATTATTAATGAATATCTACCAGATATAAACAGACTTGACGGTTATTTTGCTTACAGAGGCGGACAAGCATTATTTAAATATATTGCGGATACTTATGGCGAAGAAAAAATTTCTGAACTTTTGCATAATATTAAAGGAAAGGGAAATGTTGTTAGCGGATTCAAATCTTCAATTGGAATTAACCTTGAAGAACTTAATGAAAAATGGAAGAAAGATGTTAAGAGAAATTTCTGGCCGGAAATTGCATCAAGAAAAGATCCCGATGAATTTGCAAAACGTTTAACTGACAATAAAAAACTTGGCGGATTTTATAATATAAGTCCGGCAATTTCTCCTCAAGGTGATAAAATTGCGTTCATTTCTGATAGAAATATTTATTCTGATGTTTATATAATGAATTCTTTTGATGGAGAAGTAATTAAAAAAGTAATTGAAAGCGGAAGAACCGAAAACCTTGAGGAATTAAATTTACTTTTCCCTGCTTTAACTTGGTCACCGGATAATATTAGAATTGCACTTTCAAGTAAAAGTGATGGCTATGATGTAATAAAAATTATTAATACTGAATCAGAAGAAGATGAAAATTTACCATTTAAACTTCATGGAATAGAATCTGTAAGTTGGTCACCGGATGGAAAAAATATAGCATTCTTAGGAAGCAGTGCAAAACAATCTGATATTTATATTTATAATTTTGATACTCAAAAACTTTCAAATATCACTGATGATATTTTCAGTGAATATGTTCCAAGTTGGTCACCGGATAGTAAAAAAATAATTTTTTCTTCCGATAGAAATGGCTACACAAAAAATAATTTTAACCAGGATGGTTTATCAATGTCAACTTTACAAGGATTCCAAATGGATCTTTATTTAGTTGATGTTGAAACAAAAGAAATTGAACGAGTTACTGATTGGCAATTCAGCGATGAAAAACAAGCTGTGTTTTCTCAAACCGGTGATGAAATAATTTTTATATCTGATTTTAATGGAATTGATAATCTTTACAAAAAAAGAATAAGTCTTTTAAAAAATGATACAATAAATTCAATATTAGAAACGCCGACAATAGCATTAACAAATTCGCTAAATAAAATTGAAAGTATTTCACTTTCTCAAGATGCAAAAAAATTAGTTTTCTCGGCATTTTATAATGCGGGATTCAATATTTTCTTAATTAACAATCCATTTGAAATAGAAGAAGTAAAAGATATTGAATTCACAAAATATATGAGTCAATTCTATGAAGATGAAATTCCTCAAGAAGAAATAGCTCAGAATGAATTACCCGAAGAAGGTAAAGAATTTATTTTTTCTGCTGAAGAAAAAAAAGATTCTTCCGCAGAAAATAATTCAAAAATATTTATTGGTCAAATTATTGATCACGATAAAGAATTAGAAGACACAATTAGAACGGATTATAGTGAATTTGTTTTTGCAAAAAATGATGTCTTTAAAGAGAGTGATTTAGAAAATAAACCGCAATTTTTATTTAGAGAAAAATTAGACAATGAAGGAAATTTTCTTGTTAATAAATACAAAGTTGATTTTTCACCAGATTTAATTTATGCAAACGCCGGATATAGTTCATTATACGGAGTTTTAGGAACAACGGTTCTATCATTTAGCGACGTACTCGGAAATCACAGACTAATTGGAACTACAAGTTTGCAAATTGATCTTAAAAATAGTGATTACGGTCTCGCATATTATTATTTACCTGAAAGAATTAATTTTGGAATTGCCGCATATCATACTGCTAGATTTGTTTATTTATCCGGTTTTTTTGGAAGTGATTTATATCGATTTAGAAGTTATGGCGGAAATCTATTTGCAAGTTATCCAATAAACACATTTCATAGAATTGAAGCAAATTTAAGTATTCTAAGAGTTACAAGAGAAAATTTAGATTTTATAGAAGTGCCAATTGAGAAGGCAACTTTTATAATTCCATCATTAAGTTATGTAAAAGATAATGTTATGTGGGGTTACACTTCTCCAATTGAAGGTGCAAGATATAATCTAACACTTATGGGAAATCCCGGATTTACCGGTTCAAAAGAAAGTTTTGGCACTGTAACTTGGGATTATAGAAAATATTTCAGATTTTTTTATGATAATGGATTTGCAGCAAGATTCTCCGGAGGATATTCTTTTGGAATAAATGCTCAACGTTTCTTTATTGGCGGCACTGATAGTTGGATAAATAGGACTTTTGCAACTCAAGATATTCCGCTGAATTCCGCTTCTGATTTTGTTTTTCTAACACCGGCACTTCCACTTAGAGGTTTTGATTATGCTGAACAAATCGGAACAAAATATTCGCTTGTTAATCTTGAATTAAGAGTTCCTCTTATTCGATATTTATTAACCGGCGGAATTCCATTGTTTTTCCAAAACATTATTGGAACTGCTTTTGTTGATGCCGGAAGCGCATGGAATGAAAATAATAGTTTAAGATTTTTCAAAAAATCAGTTGATGGAAAAACAATCACTGATGATTTATTAATTGGCGGCGGATTTGGTGCGAGAATTTATTTCTTATTTTTATGGAAATTTGATGTAGCTTGGTCATATGATGCACAAAAATTCTCAACGCCAAAATATTATATTTCTTTGGGATTAGATTTTTAATTTTCTGAAGTTGGCTTACTTTCTTTTTTGGTTTCTTTCGGTGTTGAACTATTTTCAGATTTCGTAATTGAATCCGGTGATTTTTTTGAATTTTTATAATCTGTTTGATAA
>JBGSKB010000298.1:0-2895 GCA_041741395.1 Melioribacteraceae bacterium | reverse complement strand
CATTGATACAAGAAATTCTGGCGAAATTAATATCTCTCTAAAATTGAAATATTTATTTCGCAAACTTTCCCAGAACCAATCGAAGCTTAAGATTAATAGAATTACAACAATTCCAAGTGAACCAAAAAATGTGTAACCATTTATTTTTGCTTTTTGGTTTTTGAAAAATTCTGAACTTCCAATAATGTGAAATAAAATAAATAAATTGAAATATGCGATATATAAGAATTCTTCAAAATTATCGGCAACTATTCCCAATGAAATTGTTATTGAAAGCGGAATAACCCAATTATGAATATTGAAAAAATTACTTTGCGGATTTTTTTTATAAAGTAAATAATAAAAAGGAAAAATCAATATTAATAAAATCCAATAATTTATTGATTCACTAATTGGAAAAGCCCAATAACCCGTTTCGCATGCATAAAATGTAATGCCTATAATATAAAGAAGAGAAGCGGTTGAAGATTTCATTACATAAATTATTGGAAAAAATATCAGCATCCATGTAAGTAGAAAAAAACCTAAATTTTCATGAAGATTATAAATTTGTCCGATTAAAGAAATGTTTGCGCCAATTGTAAAAAATAAAAATGTTGCGCTGCTTTCTTTCCAAGCAGAATTTTCACTTTTTTTGATTAAAGAATATCCGGAAATAATTTGAGCAATTACAAGCGGAAGAAATGCAAAAAATAATTTTATTGTTTTGGAAAATTCATCCCAATTGTGAGCTACGATTAAAATTACTCCAAGTCCAATAAGCAGAGCGCCAAGAATTCCAAATATCACAAGAATTTTGTTGCTGGATTTAATTCCTTTCTCTTTGTAATAATTTTGAATTTTACTAGCAGTCTCTTGAGAGATTACGTTTGCAGTTACTAATTCTGAAATGTCTTTTGAAATATTCATTAAAATTATTGTAAAGTTTGTGTTTGTAATACTGATGGAGTTGGATCATTTTCTTTAATTCTTTTTCTGCAAATTTGTTCTATTTCAAAAACATTAGTAATTCCAGAAATATAAATTGCATCGGGCACATATTCGCTTCCTCTGTTTTTTCTACTTACCATTTTTCCGGTGCGCATTTGCAAAGAAATATTTCCCGAAATTTCATTTCCAGCTACTTCAATATCACCGGAAAATTGCTCCCAATCAATTGATCTTATATTTCCATTTTGAAAACTTATTAATCGCAGAGGAGTTCCAACAAAATATCCACCTTTTTTTAGAAGTGAATAAAATCCGCCAATTAACATTCCAATTCCAATTAGAACAAAAAGTCCAATAATAATTCCCGGTAATATTATTGGTCCTAAATTTTCCGGACTTGCAACAGTTGGTGTTCCATTTGTGGTAAAATGAACTTCTTCACCAATAAACAATGGACCTAAAAATGCAAATACAAAAATACTTGTAAACGCTGTCCAAATTGTTCCGAATATGATAATTCCTAATGAAGATTTTACTGGTTTATCTCGACTAGCTTTAACTGCAAATTCAACATTTTCATTTCCAATTACGGTTAATAAATTTTTGGGAAGTTCAAAATTGTTCATCATAAATATTCTTAAAATTAGTGCAATACTATTTAATATATTTGTTATAAATTGTAAAGCGTCAGAGATAATATTTTAATGAATTAAAATTAATTTGAAGGGTTTAAACTATTATATATTTGATCCACTATTTATAATTTCCAAATCAAGCAATTCTTTTTTTCTCCAAAGTCCGCCGCCGTAACCGGTAAGTTTTCCATCGTTTCCAATTACTCTATGACAAGGAATTAAAATTGCAATTTTATTCATTCCATTTGCATTTGCAACAGCTCTTACAGATGTTGGTTTATCAATTTGTTCTGCAATTTCTTTGTAACTTTTTGTTTTTCCAAATGGAATTTGAAGTAGTTTTTCCCAAACAATATTTTGAAAAACGGTTCCGGAGGTTTCAAGCGGAATTGTAAATTCTTTTCTTTTTCCATCAAAATATTCATGAAGTTGTTTTTCCAAATTTGTTAAATGATTGCTATCTCCTTGTAATATTTTTGCATTAAAATATTTAGAAATTTGTTTCAATTCAGTTTCAAGCATTTTGCGATCAGAAAATTCCAGCAAACAAATTCCATTCTTTGTTGAGCATGCAATCATTGTTCCTAATTTTGTTTCAATTCTTTTTAATTCAATTACGTTTTTTGTTTTGCTATTACTTGGCGAAGTTTCAAAAACAGATTTAAATGAATCATTAAATCCGCTTAAAGAGTTATAACCGGAATCAAAAGCAGTTTCCGTAATACTTTTTCCATCTTGAATTTTTTTAAATGCATTATTTATTCTTAACATTCTCTGGTAAGCATGAAACGTAATCCCATGATTTTTTAAAAACCATCTTCTAACTTTATTTGGCTCAATTCCTTTTTTTATGAGATCAAAATCTTTAATTTTTTGCGATGGATTTTCATTTAATTCGTTTAAAATTTGTTTTATTCCAATTGGTGTTGCATTTAACTTTTCTAAAGGATTGCAAATTTTACATGGTCTATAACCTTTCAATATTGCTTCTTTTGATGTTTTATAGAATTCCACATTTTCTATTTTAGGTTTTCTTGCTGTGCAAGTCGGTCTGCAAAAAATTCCGGTGGTTTTAACAGCTGTAAAAAATATACCTTCAAACGATGCATCTTTTTCAACAGCAGCGTTATACATTATTTCATGAGTAAGTTCCATAATCAAATCCTAAAACAAACTTTTAAAATTTTGGTCTGAAATAATTTCATTCATTTTACTTTCCATCTGCGAGTAAACAAAATCATTAATAAAATTTCCCATGCTAATTCTTTTAACACCAATTTCGGAAAGAATTTTAAAATCCGGCAAATTAGGCATACACATTACGTTAATA
>JBGSKB010000297.1:0-5969 GCA_041741395.1 Melioribacteraceae bacterium | reverse complement strand
AATATGTTTTCCGGAATTATTCCATGTGGAATAACCGGAAAAGAAGTTACATCATTAAGCAATGAATTACAAAAAGAAATTAATATTTCGGAAGTGAAACAAAATGTTGTACTAAATTTTGAAAAAGTTTTTTCTTATTCTGAAATAGAAAATAAAACATTTAGTGAATTGGAAATTTCAATTAAAAGTTGAAAGGTACAAAATGCAAAATGGGGCAAAATTAAAAGATAAAGTGAGCGATCACTCAAATAACGGCAAAGGAATGAATTCTATAAATACAAACGGATTTAAAGAATTAACAAAAGATAATTTGCTGCAAGTTTTAAAATTGATGATAACATCCAGAACTATGGATGTAAAAATTATGAATATGCTTAAGCAAGGTAAATCATATTTCCATTTGCCTTCTGCCGGACACGAAGCAACGCAAATTGCTTTTGGAATGGAAATGAAGAAAGGTGTTGATTGGGCTTATCCATATTACAGAGACATGGCATTTATGCTTGGACTTGGAACAAAAATGGAAGATATTTTTCTTCATCAATTAGCCAAGGAAGATGATCCGATGACCGGCGGAAGACAAATGTCGTGTCATTGGGCTTCAAAAGAATTTAATGTTCCAACTCAGTCAAGTCCAACCGGAACACAATTTTTACAAGCTGTGGGAACTGCACTTGCGTGTAAAAAATCTGGATTGAAATCTGTCGCTTATGTTAGCGGCGGCGAAGGAACAACAAGTGAAGGTGAATTTCACGAAGCTGTAAATTGGGCGAGCAGAGAAAAAATTCCGGTAATATTTGTAATTCAAAATAATAAATGGGCAATTTCAGTTCCGGTTGAAAATCAGACTGCCGGAAAAAATGCTTCCGTTTCGGAAATGATGAGCGGATATGAAAATTTATTACGATTTTCCGTTGATGGAACGGATTTTTTTACAATGCACCAAACCGCACAAAAAGCTTTTGAATATGCGCGAAATGGAAATGGTCCGGTTTTAATCGAAGCGAAAACCATTAGATTATTTTCACACTCAACTTCTGATGATCAAGCCAAATATAGATCAAAAGAATCTCTTGCCGAAGATTTGAAAAATGATCCTTTAAATAAATTTTCAGAAACACTTTTTAATGATGGAATTTTAACTAAAGAATTTTACGAAGAAATAAAAAAAGAAATAACTGAACATGTTAATAATGCTGCCGATTGGGCTTATTCAAAACCGGAACCGGATGTTAAAAATGTAATGAAATTTGTTTTTGATGAAAGCGGCAAAAAAAGTAAATTAAAATATAATGAGAGCAAATCGGAAGGAATTCCAATTGTAATGGTTGATGCAATCAACCATGCATTACGCGAAGAAATGGAACGCAATGATAAGATTTATATTTTTGGAGAAGATGTTGCAGACGGCAAAGGCGGAGTTTTTACGGCAACAAAAGGTTTATCAACAAAATTTGGAAATGAAAGAGTTTTTAATTCTCCTTTGGCAGAAGCGAGCATTTTAGGTGTTGCAATTGGAATGGCAATTGCCGGGAAAAAACCTTGCGTTGAAATTCAGTTTGGTGATTATATCTGGCCGGCATTTATGCAAATTCGGGATGAACTTGTAATGCTTAGATATAGATCAAACAATGCTTTTGAAGCTCCGGTAGTTATTAGAGTTGCGATTGGAGGCTATATAAATGGCGGATTATATCATAGTCAAAATATTGAAGCTTTTTTTTCTCACATGCCCGGACTTATGATTGCGTATCCATCAAATGCTGCAGATGCAAAAGGATTGCTTAAAACTGCGCTTCGATTAAATGATCCCGTTTTGTTTCTTGAACATAAAGGTTTATATCGACAAAGTTATGCAACAAGACCGGAACCGGATGCAGATTATCTTGTTCCATTTGGCAAAGCAAATGTTGTAAGAGAAGGAAGTGATATTACTGTAATTACTTACGGCGCAATGGTACATGAAACGGAATTTGCATCGAGAATTTTAACTGAAGAAGGATACTCTGTAGAAATTGTTGATATAAGAACAATTTATCCTTTAGATACTGAAACAATTTTTAATTCAGTTAAAAAAACCGGCAAAGTAATGGTTATTCATGAAGATACATTAACCGCGGGATTTGGAGCAGAAATTGCTTCAAGAATTTCTGATGAATGTTTTGAATTTTTGGATGGACCAGTAAAACGTTATGCAGCTTTGGATACACCGATTGCTTTTCATCCAAAATTGGAAAGAGAAATTCTTCCATCAAGAAATAAAATTTATAGTGAATTGAAAAAACTTTTAGAATATTAAATTTAATAGTCAAAAAAAGTAATCAGTCATTCTGAGGAGTCAACCTTTGGTTGACGACGTGAGAATCTAATAATATACAAAAAGAAGATTCAAATTTTCATAATGTTAAAAGTTAATATTTTTTCAAGCTTATTGAACTGAATGGTTTAAATTTTTGGAGAAAAAATGAAAGTAAATATTATTATGCCTAAAATGGGTGAAAGTATTAACGAAGGCACAATTATAAAATGGCATAAAAAAGTTGGGGACTCGGTAAAAAAAGATGAAATAATCTATGAAATTACAACAGATAAAGTTGATACCGAAATTCCTTCACCAGCAGATGGAATTTTAATTGAGATTAAAGCTTATGAAAATGAAACAGTTCCGATTAATGAAGTTGTTGCGATTATAGAAACGAATGGCGATTCTGAAATAAAAATTGAAAATAAAAAAAATGAAGTTCCATCAACTTATCAATTAGGTTCAATCGTTGAATTGCCAATGCCAAAAATGGGTGAAAGTATAACCGAAGGCACAATTATTAAATGGCATAAAAATATTGGTGATTTAGTTAAAGTTGATGAAATAATTTATGAAATTAGTACGGATAAAGTTGATACGGAAGTTCCTTCACCGGTTGACGGAATAATTTCTGAAATTTTATTTAATGTAAATGATGTTGTTGAAGTTGGAAAAATTGTCGCAAGAATTTCTACTAAAACCGGAATTACAAAAATCAAAGTTGCTGATCAAGTAAATATTGAAAAAAAAGTTGAATCAATTGTAGAACCAACAAAAAAAATAAGTGCACAAAAAATTATTTCTAACAGATTTTATTCTCCGTTAGTTATGAATATTGCCAACGAAGAAGGTGTTTCACAAACTGAATTAAATGAAATTGATGGAAGTGGAATTGGAGGTAGAGTTACTAAAAAAGATATTTTAGAATACATAAAATCAAAAGGAACAACTACTTCGGTTTCTGCACCGGAATTATCTACGAAAACCATTAAATATTCTCAAGGAATGAGTGAAGTAATTCCAATGGATAATATTCGTAAAAAAATAATGGAACACATGATAAAAAGTCGTGATACTTCAGTTCATGTATCGGAAATGATGGAAGTTGACATGACGAAGATTTATAATTTTATTGGGAAAAATAAGGAGAGATATTTAAAAGAAGAAAAAATAAAACTTACTTATTTGTCGTTTATAGCTT
This sequence comes from Melioribacteraceae bacterium, assembly GCA_041741395.1. Lineage (GTDB taxonomy): Bacteria > Bacteroidota > Ignavibacteria > Ignavibacteriales > Melioribacteraceae. The sequence goes on along the minus strand of JBGSKB010000297.1, from coordinate 2,466 downwards.
ATGCTTCGATAAGAGCATTAAAAGAATTTCCGTTGGTAAACTCTTCAATAACCGGTGAAAATATTACACTGAAAAAAAATATTAATTTGGGAATTGCAGTTGCCCTTGAACCAAACGGATTAATTGTTCCAAATATTAAAAATGCTGAAGAAAAAAATGTTAGAGGTTTAGCCAAAGCAATTTCAGATATTAGTTTTAAAGCAAGAAATAAAGGTTTAACAACCGATGATATTGTGAATGGAACTTTTTCAATTACAAATTATGGGGTATTTGGTGCACTATTTGGTACTCCAATTATTAACCAGCCGGAAGTTGCAATTCTTGGAGTTGGTGAAGTTGTTAAAAAACCGGTAATAATTGAAGTTGATGGAAATGATACAATCGGGATAAAGCCAATGATGTATTTAACTTTAAGTCATGATCATAGATTAGTTGATGGAATGTTGGGCGGAATGTTTTTAAAATATATAAAAGATACACTTGAGAATTTTGATGTAAGCGGAGTTTAATTAGTTAAATTAACTTCACCGCATCTTGGACATTTAATTGAACTTCCCGTAAAAGTTGGTGGAACTTTTATTGTAACTCCGCATTTGCAATTGTAAAAATTATATCCGTTTACATTCATAACTATATCGCCAAGTTTTCTCTGCTCTTCTTTTTTTCCAAGATTTGTTACATCTTTAATTTGTGATACTATTGGAATATCAACTTTTGATTTTAGTCCGGAAGCCGGGATAATTTGCTCGGAATTATTTTTAATTTTATTGTAAACAGTTTGATAATCTGCAAAATCAACTCCATGCATCATACCGCGCAAAATTTTTATTCTTTCAGTAATTGGCGGGTGAGTGCTTGATAAATCAGAAATCTGCATACCAGTTTTCTTTAACGGATTTACAATATATAATCCTGCGGTTGCTTTATTTGCGGTATTTAAATTAAATCTATTTTGTGAAAGTTTTTCCAAAGCTGAAGCTAAACCTTCGGGATAGCGCGTTAACCTTACTCCACATGCGTCTGCTAAATATTCTCTTTTTCTTGAAATCGCAAAATAAAGTAGCTGAGCTATAATTGGAGCGGAAATTGCAAAAACAATTGAGAATACGAGTAAAATTATTTGTTCATTTCCTCCGCCGGAAGATTTATTTTTATATCTGTTTAGGGAACCGCTATTTGCACCAATCCAATGTCCACGTACAAAAATTTCCGAGATAATTACAATTACGCCAAGCATAATTCCGGCAAATGTCATAAATAAAATATCTCTGTTTACAATATGAGAAATTTCATGGGCAATCACTCCTTGCAATTCATCTCTGTTGAGTTGACTCAAGAGTCCGGCTGTAACTGCCACTACGCTGTTTTCTGGATTTCTGCCGGTTGCAAACGCATTTGGAGCTTGTTCATTTACAATATAAATCTTTGGCATTTTAGGAAGGTTAGCGGCAATTGTCATTTCTTCAACAATGTTAAAAAGTTGAGGATGAACTTCCTTAGTTACTTCCTTGGCATTGCTAATTGAAAGAATAATTGAACTTCCGGCAAAGTAGCTGATTATTGAAAGTATTAACCAAATTATAATTGCAACAAAAACTCCAAAAGATCCGCCGCCATAACCAAGAAAAGTTTCGCCAATGAAATAACCAAGCAGAATGAGGATTACGCCCATTGCAATAAATAGTAAAATCGACTTTCGTCTATTTGCTTGAATTAATTCCCACATAAAAAGTAAAAAGTTAAATTTTCCCGCCGTGGCGGGAGTTAAAATTAAAAGTTATAAAAACTAAGAAATCTCAAAAATCAAATGATAAAAAACAAACAAATTGCAAAAATCAAATTAAAAATATCGAATAGAAATTTTAAGATATTATTTGCAATTTGAGCTAGATCAAAATTTTAATTTTGTATTTGTAATTTGTTATTTATTTGAATTTTGTTGTTTATAATTTGTGTTTTATTTTCCTAAAATTGAACTTTAGGAACTTCTCTTTCTGCCGGTACTTCAATTTCAAAAAATACTTCTTTAACAAATTTGAACATTCCAGCTAATATATTTGATGGGAACATTTCAATTTTATTGTTATAAAATAAAACTTGATCGTTATAACTTTGTCTCGCAAAAGAAATTTTATTTTCGGTTGATGTTAATTCTTCCTGTAAAGCTAAAAAGTTTTGGTTTGCTTTTAGATCGGGATAATTTTCTACAACTAAATTAAATTTATTTAGAGCTCCCGTAAGTTCAGATTCAGCTTTTGATTTATCAGCAATGGAAGAAGCATCAACCGCTGCGCTTCTAGCTTTGGTTATATTTTCTAATGTAGATCTTTCGTGAGTCATGTAACCTTTTACAGTTTCAATTAAATTTGGAATTAAATCATGTCTTCTTTTTAATTGAACATCAATTTGCGACCAAGCATTTTTAACTTGATTTCTTAATCCAACTAAAGAATTATAAATTGAAAC
>JBGSKB010000296.1:0-4308 GCA_041741395.1 Melioribacteraceae bacterium | reverse complement strand
ACTTACAATCTTGTGAAGAAAGCATACAAGTTATAAAAAATTAGGTGAGAAATGTTTGTTAAAGAAATTGAAAATATTGAAAAATCAGCATTACAAAATAATTCAAACGAATTAGTTAAAATAAATTCATTAAAAAATATTGATGTTAGTATTTATCCAAAATCTGTTAATAGAAAAAATGGATTTATATTTTTTATTGGAAAGATATTATCTGAAAAATTTCTTTTTATACTTTCTGAAAAATCAAATGACAAATTAAATTCGTTTGAAGGTGAAATTGTTAAAAATGATAATTTAATTTTGAAAAAGTGTTTTCTAAAAAACTCAAATGTGAAAAAGATTCAAGAATTGTTTCCTTTTACAAAACCAATATTATTAGGATTATCAAACTCATTCGGATTTGGAGATAGAATTGGTCTTGCAAATGCTGCGCATATTCGTTCTTTAGAAGGAAGTAATTTTAAACCAATATTTGCTCAGCAATCTATCAGAGAATTAACAAGAACGAAACGGACTCCGGATGAAGTAATGGATGCGGCAATATGGGCTGTTTTTCAAGAAGGATATAAAAGTGGTTTTGGTGCTGATGCTGATCATTTAAAAACTACTGATGATATTGATCTAATGATAAATGCTGGATTTACAATGTTCACTTTTGATCCTGGTGAATTTGTTATAAATGAAGCTGATACTTTAGAAATTTCTGAACTTGAAAAAAAATCAGAAAATTTAAATTGGGATAAATTGCATGATACTTTTTCGAGCTTAATTAAAAGATATGATAAAGTTGAATTTGATTTGAAAGAAGGTTTTGTTATTCATCCGACTTATGAAAATGTATTGCGGGCAACTATTAAATATGGAGATGCAATTGCTCACATAAAATATTTGTATGATTACTTAAGTAAGAATTATTCACATCTGCCATTCGAAGTTGAAATTTCTGTTGATGAAACAGAATCGGTAACAACACCCTTTGAGCATTTTTTCATGGCTTCTGAATTGAACAGACTTGGAGTAAAATTAATAAGCTTAGCGCCAAGATTTATTGGCGATTTTGAAAAGGGAATTGATTACAAAGGTGATATTGAGTTATTCAAAAAAGAATATTTAAAACATGTAAAAATTACAGAATATTTTGGTTCATACAAAATTAGTCTTCATTCCGGAAGTGATAAATTCAGAGTTTATAAAGCTATTGGTCAATTGAAACGCGGTTTTAATCATGTTAAAACTGCGGGAACAAGTTATTTGGAAGCTTTAAAAGTTGTCGCTTTTGCGCAACCGAAAGAGTTTAAAAAAATATTAGATTTTTCAAGAATAGAATATGAAAAAGAAAAACATTCGTATCACGTTTCTGCAAAAATAGAAAATGTTTATTCATCAGAAAATTACACAAATGAACAATTGCTTGATCTGTTCAATCAGAATGATGCAAGGCAAGTTCTTCATGTCACATTCGGTAAAGTGCTTACCATTATTGATGAAAATGGTAAATATTTATTCAAGGAAAAAATTATAAATTGTTTGAAAGAAAATGAAAATGTGCATTACAATTATTTAACTAACCATTTCAGAAATCATTTAAATCCATTTAAATAAATATGAATAGAGAAGAAATTAGAAATAGAATTTTAGAAAGAAAAGTAGTTGCAGTTGTACGAATGAAAAATTCAGATCAACTTTTGAAAGTTATAAATGCAATTATGAATGGAGGAGTAACCGGAATTGAACTAACAATGACAATCCCAAATGCAATTCAAGCAATTCAAATTGCAAATAAAGAATTTGGAAATGATATTTTATTAGGAGTTGGATCAGTAACAAATTCGCAAATTGCATTAGATGCAATAAATGCTGGAGCTAAATTTGTCGTTTCTCCAATTTATAAACATGAGGTTGTCCAAACTGTAATTGATAAAAATTTAGTTGTAATTCCCGGAGCATTTTCTCCAACAGAAATACAAACAGCTTACGAGCAAGGTGCAGATTTTGTAAAAATATTTCCTGCGGATAATTTGGGAATGAGTTTTATAAAATCAATTAAAGCTCCGCTTCCACATTTAAAAGTAATTCCGACTGGTGGAGTAACATTAGAAAATGCTATTGATTGGATAAACCACGGCGCAAGTGCTGTCGGTATTGGTTCAGCTTTAGTTGATAACAAAGCTATTGATAGCGAGAATTACTATCAATTAACTGAAAACGCAAAAATACTTTGTGCAAATTTAGGAATTAATTAGGAGTAGAAATGCAGAAATATTCATTTGATGATTTAAATGGAAAAGTTTGTGTATTAACCGGAGGTGGTGGAGTTATAGGTGCTGTGCTTGCAAAGGGTTTAGCAAGTGTGGGGATTAAACTTGCAATTCTTGATATCAAAAAAGAATTTGCTGATAAAGTTGCCGATGAAGTTAGAAACATTTATAAATCAGAAGTTATTGGTGTTGAAGCGAATGTTTTAGATAAATCATCTTTAGAAGATGCCAAAAAAATTATTCTTAAAAAATATGGAAAAATTGATATTTTAATAAATGGTGCTGGTGGAAATTCTCCAAAGGCTACAACAAAAGTAGAATTTATTACTGATGAAAATGTACATTCTTTGAATGATACATTTTTTGGTTTAGAATTGGAAGGATTTCAGAAGGTTTTTGATTTGAATTTTCTCGGAACACTTTTACCAACAATGGTTTTTGCAATAGAAATGGTACAGAATAAATCCGGTGTAATATTAAATATTTCTTCAATGAATTCATTCAGACCGTTAACGAAAATCCCAGCTTACTCAGCCGCAAAATCTTCAATTAATAATTTTACTGAATGGCTTGCTGTTCATTTTGCAAAAATGAACATTAGAGTAAATGCAGTTGCACCCGGATTTTTTTTAACAAATCAAAATAGATTTTTACTGATTGATGAGAAAACAAATAATTTAACAGAAAGAGGTAAAAAAATTATTGACAATACTCCAATGGGAAAATATGGAGAACCAGAGGATCTTATTGGAGGAACACTTTTTTTACTTTCAGATATCTCAAGTTTTATTACAGGAATTATTTTACCGATTGACGGTGGTTTCAATATTTATAGCGGCGTTTAATAATATTATTTTAGAAATATATTTTAAGGAAAATTTAAATGAGTTTAGAATTAAAGAAAGAGTATAAATATTCTTTAGTTGTTCCAACAAGTATGGGTATTAGAATAACTCCAATAAATGGTCAACCGGTGCATAGTAGCGATACTTTTAATATGCAAGCAACAAGTGCCGAAACAAATGTTGCAAATATTTCTTCATCACTTGGATTACCGGTAAAAGTTCTTACAACTTTTGTGAAAGATAGTCCAATTGCTAAGTTTATAAAAAATAATTTAAAATCGCGTAATATGGAATTTGAAGGAAAGGATGTTGCCCAAGGTGGACCTTGGGGTTTTCGTCATCAGTTCAATATTGCTGATAGCGGAATTGGTTCACGTGGTCCAAGAGTTCATAATGATAGAGCTGGTGAAGTTGGCAGAACATTAAATGTTAAAGATTTCGATTTAGAAAAATTATTTGGAAATGATGGTGTCCAAATTTTACATCTTTCAGGATTGATTGGAGCTTTATCACCCGAGACAAGTAATTTTTGTTTAGAATTAGCTCGTACATCAAAAAAACACGGAACGAAAATATCATTTGATTTAAACTATCGTGCATCATTTTGGAAAGGTAGAGAACAAGAATTACATTCAGCTTTTTCCGAGATTTCCTCTATTTCAGATATTCTTGTTGGCAATGAAGAAGATTTTCAATTGTGTTTGAATATAAAAGGACCCGAAACTGGAGGTAAAAACATCCAAGCAAAAATTGAAAGTTTTAAAGAAATGATTCAAAGAGTAAAACTACAATATTCAAATGCGGAAGTTTTTGCAACAACATTGCGCGAAGTTGAAAATGCAAACAAACATTTTTGGGGAGCAATAATGCTTGAAGGGAATAATTGGCATATTGTAAATCCCAGAGAAATTACTGTGCTTGATCGTATAGGCGGAGGTGACGGATTTGTTGGTGGATTGCTTTATGGAATTCTAAAAAATTGGGAACCAGAAAAATGGATTCAATTCGGTTGGGCTTCCGGGGCATTAGCCACAACATTTCTTACAGATTATGCACAACCTGCCGATGAAGATATGGTTTGGAGTGTTTGGGAAGGTAATGCCCGTGTTAAAAGATAAATGTTTTCTCGCAAGTTTTATGAAAGGTAATTTATAATGTTATTATTTGCAAGAGGCTCAGAAACTGATGTTATTGATTCAAATTCT
>JBGSKB010000295.1:0-2495 GCA_041741395.1 Melioribacteraceae bacterium | reverse complement strand
AAAAACGTTACCGTCGTTCGGTATTATCATTCCAACAATCATATACAAAGTTGTTGTTTTTCCGGCACCATTTGGTCCAAGCAGACCAACAACTTCTCCTTGCGTTACATTTACGGATACTTTATTTACAACAGTTCGTTTTTTGTAAACCTTAATTAAATCTTCACTTCTTAATGTTGAGTTTTGTATCATAATTAATTTTTATTTATTTGCTGAAACATTTTTTCAAATTTGTTTTTGTCCGGTTTGTTATCATATAAAATAAAAGCTGGGAGCGTAAATCCTTTTTCATTTCCGTTTACTAAATTTTCCGGATGAAATTCGCTAACTGGACTTCCATACAATTTTACATCTGTAACTTTGCTATTATCAAAATAAATTTTGAACTTTTGTGCGCTTGATTTTAACAATCCATTTGGTTCATTTTCATCAAACAAATAATAGATGCTCAAAACATTTCCATTAACATTTGTCTGAACCAATTCTCCATTTTCAAATTTTAGATTTATTGAATCTCCAGACATTTGATTAAATCTAAATTGATAAACTGAATCTTGAGAAATCATAATTGAATTATTTAATATTTCTACATTTTTAATTCTGCTGCTATCCAAAATTATATAGATTGAATCTCCGGTTACTTGAGTTTTTTCATACCATAAAATAGGAACCGGTTTTTCTTTTTGTTTGAAAATTGTAATTTTATCTGAAGCCTGATCATAAATTGTAAAATCATTATTTGATAAAATATTCCCTCTAATAATTTTTACAGAATCTATTGCAATTAATTTAGAAATGCTATCGCTTTCTGCCTCCATGTACTTTGACTGAATGTACAAAGTATCATAAGTGCTGTCGCTAAGTTCTTCAATCTGAATTAAAAATGGATCACCAAAAATTTTTGATATTTTATTTTGCTTATCATCAAGCAACTGATTTCCGGTAATTGTAACATTATTTTCTTTGCTGTAAATTTTAACGTTACCAAAACCTTCTGTAAGTTTTGAAATTCGGAAGTGAATTAAACTATCGGCAAATATTTCTGATAAAGAATCTGCAACACTTACGTTTCTTACTGCTATAATTTTTTCTATTTCTTTCTCATAATTTAGTTTTTGGGATCTTAAAGTTGAAACAGAATCATAAAATAAAATATCACCTTTGAATTCTGCAATTTTTGTATTGAGATCATATTTACCGGAATTAGCGAACAAATTTATAGATTTATTTTTAAGATTAACAAGCGTATCAGAAGTGGCAATTTTTTCATTCCCGAAATAATTTCCTTTTTCTGTTTTGAGGACCACACTGTCTTGAGTTAGAATTACATCTCCAATTAAAACTGCTGAATTTTTATTAATATTTTGGATTGCTCTTTTGCAAGTTATTGTAACATCATCTTGAGTAATTTTAACATTTCCAATTACCTCACGAAAATTTTCACCTTCAATAAATTTTCCCTTTAAACTATCACCAATAATTGTAATTTGTTTGCTGGTATTTTGAGCAAACATTTGAAATGATAATATAAAAGAAATAAGTAAAAATTTTTTTTTCATTACTGTTCTATATTTGTAACGTAAGTAATATCAAAGATTGTGTAGTTTCTTAAATTCTGATCTGATTCAAATCCGTAACCTTCTATAATTTCTTTATTGCTAACGATCTTAACAAATTTATCTGTAACAATTTTTTTAGTTTTATTTTTCCAAACTAATTCTTCGGTTGTTAAAGTTACGCCGCTATCACTTTTTGCAACAACATTTTCAATTGCGTACATATCTTGAGTTATATCATCAACTCTTCCTTTTTTTGATGTAAGTCGAGAAGTTTTTTGCTCTGCATCATCGTAGAAATCCACAATTACGCCTTCAAGATATTTCTCATTTTTATCACCAAGAACTTTTATTACATCCGAATAAAGAACTGCTTTTAGTTTTCCACTTTCTGTAAAAGTTATTGTGGCTTTTTTACTTTCTTGATCCGGAATTTCTTCGCTGTTTACGGAATTATCAATTTGAGGTTTTAATTTAGTTTCGCCGCAAGCAATTATTAAAAAAAGATTTAGTAATAAAATTGGAAAGAGAAAATTTTTCATCTGCTTTGCAAACCTAATTTTACTAAATCGTGTAAGTGAACCAATCCAACTGGTTTTCCTAAATCATTGATTGCAACAAGTGATGTAATGTTATAATTCTCCATTTGTTGTAGTGCAAAAGAAGCAAGTAAATTTGAATTTATTGTTTTTGGTTTTTTCGTCATAATATCCTTGGCATGTAAATCTTTCAGATCAAGATTTTTTTCAAGCTGTCTTCTCAAATCACCGTCAGTAACTATTCCCGCTAATTCACCAAGTTTATTTAACACACAAGTTGCACCAAGTCTTTTTTTTGTCATTTTTAAAATTGTATCTTTAATCGATGTGTCTTCATCAACAAAAGGAAAATCATCCTCTTTATACATAATCTCTGAAATTTTTAAAGACAATCTTTTTC
>JBGSKB010000294.1:0-1848 GCA_041741395.1 Melioribacteraceae bacterium | reverse complement strand
AATTCCAAAATCCAAATTTTGTATTGTCAACTCGCCATTATCATTACAAGTATATGATCTTGAAAGTTCAACAATTTTTACAATTGCATTTGGAATTACTTTATTATTTTCAGAATCTAAAACAATTATTTGAACATTTTTATTTATTCCAAAAATTGAATTTTGTGAAAATAAAAAAATAGTTGATAAAGCAAATATTTTAAAAGTTAATTTCATTTACTTTACAACCAAAGGAATTAATCCAGATCTATAATCATTGTGACCTTCATGCACAATAAATAATTCTAAAGTTGTTGAACCGAGTTTTAATCCGTTAAAATGAAACTCAAATCCGCCTTCTTCTCCTTCATGCTGCCACCAACTTACAATTGTTGTATCAGCAATTTCATAACTAAGCTTTATATGTTCATCATTTGGCGGATCAATAATATTTTCATCTTCATCATAAAATTTAACTTCAAAATGATCAGATAATTCACCGTTTGTAATTTTCAGAGTATCATTAGTTACTCCTCTTAAAATTGAAACAACTACTGCTCCAGTTGCATCATAAATAATCGTTCCAATTGCTTCAAAATGTTCTTCTTGGTTTGTAACCGGATCATCTTTACACGAAAGAAAAAATGTAAATATTATAAGAATTAATACACTTTTTAAAATAAGTTTTTTCATAGCTTCTCCTTAAATAAAATAAATTAGTTAAAAATATAAATGACTAATTTAGGCTATTGGAGGCGCTCTTAGTTGATTTGTATTATAAAAGAAAGAATTGTAATAAAATGATTGGTATTCAAAAACGGCAAAAGTTGAGTAACTTTTAACATCTTCTAAAGGGATTATTAAATTCTCAAATCCAATAGAATTATTAAAACTGTGGATTGTACAATTTAACGATGAATCTAAAAAAGGATCAGTTTCTGAATGTGTATTTTCAGTATGAATTGAAGATGAAGCATTAACAATAATATTAATATCATGGGAATGACTAAACGACTGAACAAGAAAAGATAGAAAAATTCCTAAAAATAGGATTGCGGATTTTTCTTTTATTTTTAAAAGAGTAAATATCATATTAAAACATAATCGTTTTTGATAAATAAAACAATGCTGATAAGTTTCTTATTTTTGTATTTGTTAGATAGTAATTTTAAAATATAGATTCAAAAAGGAAAAATACATGAAAGCTTTTCAAGATTTTTACACTGATAAGTTTAGTTATTGTTTTGGCTGCGGAACAAAAAATGAATTTGGACATCAATTAAAAACATTTTGGGATGATGAAGAAACTGTGAGCTTTTTCACTCCAAAACCTGAACATACAGCATTGCCCGGATTTGTTTATGGCGGATTAATTGCATCGTTAATTGATTGTCATTCAACCGGAAGTGGTTCTGCAGCAATTTTCAAACAGATTCCGGAATCAGAAAAAGGTAAATATTATCCAAGATGTGTAACCGCATCTTTAAAAGTTGATTATATAAAACCAACTCCAATTAATTGTACTTTAGAACTTAGAGGAATTATTAAAGAGATTAAAGGAAGAAAAGTTATTATTGAAACTAAACTAATTGCAATGAATGAAATTTGTGCAAAAGGTGAAGTAATAGTAATTCAAGTTCCCGATAATTGGATAATAAAATAAAGTATTCAATATTTTAATTTTTATAATATTTTTATTATTATTGCAAAAATTCAAATAAAAAAAATGAAAAATTCTATCATACCTATCGAAAAAATATTAAATAATATTTTTGTTATAAGAGACGAAAAAGTAATCTTGGATACAGATTTATCAATATTATATAATGTTGAAACTAGAATATTAAAACAAGCAGTACGAAGAAATAT
>JBGSKB010000293.1:0-3139 GCA_041741395.1 Melioribacteraceae bacterium | reverse complement strand
GGTTTTGGAAGAAATTACAGAACTTATCACAAAATATGATGGAAATTTAGAAAATATTTGGTTTGCAATAGATGAAAATGAAAGAAACAAAATGAAATTATTCAGACACAGTATTGCATTAAAAGTAAATGATATAATTTCTCAAAGAGGATTAAAAAAAGTTGGGACAGACAATGCAGTCCCGGATGGTAAATTTATTGAATTTTATAAATATACATGTAATCTTATTAAAAATAATAATTTAGAATATGTTGTTTACGGACATATTGGAAATTCACATTTGCATTTTAATATGTTGCCAAAAACCATAAAAGAGCTGGAATTATGTAGAAATTTATATCGTGATATTTGCAATTATTCTGTGAAATTAGGCGGAACAATTTCTGCTGAACATGGAATTGGAAAATATAAAAAAGATTTTTTGCTTGATATGTTTGGTGAAGTAAATATTTTACAAATGGCAAAATTAAAAAAGACCTTAGATTCTAATATAATTTTAAATCTTAATAATATATTTGATAAAAAATTTTTAACGCAAGTTTAAAATGATAAATCTGAAGCACATATTTTTTTCAATTTTATTATTGTCGTGTCAATTTTTTGCACAAAATAAAAATATTGAAAATCAAATTCGACTTGCTAAAACTTTTGAGGAAATTAATAATTTTGAAGATGCAAAAAAGATTTATATTGATTTATTAAATCAACAACCACAAAATTTTACATTTTACAGAAATTTACATGATTTGCTTTTAAAGACAAAAAATTATGATGAATGCTTTGTGCTAATTCAAAATCAAATCACACAAAACCCAAATAATATTGATTTATATGGAGACCTCGGGTCTTTATATTATTTGACTGGAAAAGAAAAAGAAGCTCAAGAATCTTGGGAAATGGGAATTTCGTTAAATCCGGAAAACGCATTTAGTTACAGAATAATTGCAAATTATTTAATTGAAAATCGACTAATTGAACAATCAATAAATATTTTGGAAAAGGGCAATTCAATTTCTGAAGATAATACTATTTTTTCATATGATATTGCAAATTTGTATTCAATAACAATGAAATTTGACAATGCCGCAGAAGAATATTGTAAAATTATTTTGTCAAAACCAAATCAAATTGCAATTGTAAAAAATAGGATATTGGGTTATATTAATTCAAATGGAGTCGAAGAACCAACTTTAAAAGTTATTGAAAATTACTATAACAATTATAAGAATAAATTATTTCTTGAATTACTTATTGATTTATATCTAAAGACAAATAACTTCGAAAAAGCGTTTGAAAATGCAAAAATTATTGAAAGTGAAAACAAAAATAACGGGTCGTATTTATACAATATAGCAATTAGAATTTCCCAACTTGGAGATCATTCAACTGCTGCAAATACATATAAATTTTTAATTGAAAATTATCCTAATAGTCCGTTAGTTGCTCAAGCTGAAATTGGTTATACACGAGAAATTGAATTTAATTTTAAAAATATTATAACAAAAGAAAATAGCTGGAAAAAATTTAGCAATCATAAATTTAATACCGCTGAATTTCAAAATTTAATTTCTGCTTATAATGATTTATCCAAAAAATACTCTAAAGATAATGTTGGAATTGAAGCAAAATATAGAAGTGGAATAATATATCAAGAGTTCTTATCTGATGATAAAAAAGCTGATAGTATTTTCCAAAACATTATTGATGAAAATACGGGAAATGAATTAATCCCGGAAGTAAAATTCAGATTAGCAAAATTAAACCTTCAAAATGCTAATTTAGATCAAGCTGAAAGTATTCTTGAAGAAATTCTTTTATATAAAATAAATGACAAACAATTAATAAATGATATAAAATTTTTATTAGCAAAAACAAAAATGTGGCAAGGAAAATTTTCTGAGGCAATTTCCAAATTTAATGAAGTTAAAACTAACTCAGAAGATGAAAACACAAATGATGCGCTTCAATTTTTATTGTTGCTAAATACTTTTAAAAATGATTCTTTGAATTTACTTTCTTACGTAAATGCCGATTATTTAATTGAGAAAAAAAAATATTACGATGCTTCTATCGAATTTAAAAAATTAGCCGATAATAAAAAATTAATTTTACTTAAAGATTTTGCTTCAGTTAATTACGTAGAGTTAATATTATCATTGAATAATTATGAAGAAGCTGTTATCTTTTTGGAGGAAATTTCAAATTGTGACGAAGATAACATCTATAAGGATAGAATTTTATACTTATTAGGCGCAAGTTATTATTATGGTTTGAATGAAGCAGATAAAGCTTCAAAAATATTTTCTAGAATTTTTAATGAATTTCCTAATTCTATTTATTCTGGAAAATCTAGAAAAATAATTTCAGAAATTAAGGATGGGGGAAAAGGTAATATATGAGCGATTTGCACGATCATAAAATTGTAAAATGTTCCTTTTGCGGAAGAGACGGAAATGAAGTAACAAGTATGGTTGCTGGACCTGAAGTTTACATCTGCGATATTTGTGTAAAAACAAGTGTAGATATTTTAAAAAATAATTTAGCCGCTTATAACAACAAAGAAACATCAACAAATTCTTTAACTCCAGATATGATTAAAAAGAATTTAGATGAATATATTATTGGACAAGACCGCGCTAAAAAAGTTATTTCTGTTGCAGTTTACAATCATTACAAAAGAATAAATGCCTCAGCTTCTATGTTTGATTTTGATGATGTTGAAATTGATAAAAGTAATATTTTATTAATTGGTGCAACCGGAGTTGGGAAAACATTAATTGGAAAAACACTAGCTGGAATTCTTGATGTTCCTTTTGCAATTGCAGATGCAACAACTTTAACTGAAGCCGGATACGTTGGTGATGATGTAGAAACAATATTAGTTCGCTTACTTCAAGCAGCAGATTACAACTTGGAAAAAGCTCAAAAAGGAATTATCTACATTGATGAAATTGATAAAATTGCTCGCAAAAGTGAAAGCGTTTCAATAACAAGAGATGTTTCCGGAGAAGGAGTTCAACAAGCACTTTTAAAAATTTTAGAAGGAACTGTTGCCGGTGTTCCACCAAGAGGTGGTAGAAAACATCCTGAACAAAGTTTAATAAATATTAATACAAAAAATATTTTGTTTATTCTTGGC
>JBGSKB010000292.1:0-2610 GCA_041741395.1 Melioribacteraceae bacterium | reverse complement strand
AAAATGATGTTAATAAAATAATGATATAATGTAGAGACGCATAGCCATGCATCTCTACATCGAAGACAAATTGAAAAAAAAATTACTAAAATATTTTATATTATTTCTTGTTGTTTCAATTTCAAGTTGTGATGAAACGATAAATGATAATCTGGTTGAAAATATTGCACCGGAAACTCATTTGTTCATTTATACAAATTCTGAAATCAGTCAGCAAAAAAGTAAACTTCAAGTTCATTGGTGGGGAGATGATAAAGACGGTTTGGTAATCGGATATTTGTACAAGTGGCATGGTATTGATAATAATTGGAAATTTACAACTTCTAACGATTCAATTTTTGCACTCCCGATTGGAACGGTAGATACATCTTATGTTTTTTATATTTCTGCAATTGATAATTCCGGCAATGGAATTCATGATAATGAAGTTTTCATCGCCGGTATAAATATTGGTTCGGAACCATTTACTGATTTAAATGGAAATAAAATTTATGATATTAATGAACCATTTATTGATTTTGGTTTAATTGATGAAACTCCAGCGACACAGAAATTCCCAATTAAAAATTCACCTCCGGAAATTACATGGAATGATATAAGTGTACTACCGGAAATTTCTTTCCCGGCAATGACAATCGGCTGGAACGCTTTTGATCTTGATGGAAATGAAACTATTACAGAAATTCATTTGGCGTTAAATGATACAAATAATTTTGTTTCGTTAAACGGATCATCTCGATTAGTTTCAATTATTATTGATGATATAAATGTCGTTTCACCGGAAATGAATATTTATATAAATGCTGATGAAAATAAACTTCAAGCTAATAAACTTCAGAATTTACGATTAGATGATTTTAATAGATTATATATTAGAGGAGTTGATGTAAGCGGATCGAAATCAAAATTTTTACCGCTTCCGGATACAAGTAAAACTTGGTTTATCTCAAAGCCCAAAGGTAATTTGCTGATTCTTGATGATTTTATTGGAGGAGTGCAGGCCGCAGATTTCTATAGAAATAATTTCAATCTTTTTGCTAATGAAAATTATAATGAACTCGATTTGGAAAACATTTCATTTCCATATGAAGCAATTACTTTTAAGAACACTTTAAATCTATTTAAATATATATTTTGGTATTCCGGCTCAAGTCCAAGAATTGATTTAGCAAATCTTGTAACGCAGAATTATTTACAAAATGGCGGAAAGATTTTGTTTTCAATGACTTTCCAAGATTCATCGGCAAACTTTGATTTTTCTACTCAAATTGCGCAAACATTTTTACCAATAGAAAGTTTTGATAGCAAAAAGCCTTTATCATTTATGTTTGCCGGCGCTAATATTATTCCTTCAACAAAATTTGAAAATTATCCGACCTTAAAAACCCAATCCACAATTGGCTTTGTGAGAACTTTTAAAGTAAGTGAAATAACGGCATCAAAAGTTTTTGATTTAACAAGCAATCAAATAAATGGAAGTATCGCTTTGTTGAATAATACAAAAAATTTATTTTTTATCGGACTTCCGCTTCATCAATGTGATGCAAATGGAAATGTTGGAGTTTTGTTAAATCAAATTTTTGTTAATGAGTTTGGTTTGAAATAATGAAAAAATATTTCATCATTTTAATATTTTTTCAATCATTAATTTCCGCACAAAATACAGGAAAAATTCAAGGAAAAGTAATTGATAAAAATTTAAAAGATGCTTTGCCCGGAGTAAATATTATTATTGAAGGAACATATTACGGCGCAGCAACTGATTACAACGGAAATTTTGTTATAGAAAAAATCACTCCCGGAAAATATACGGTTAAAGCAACATTAATTGGGTTTAAACAAATGGTTTTTACCGGAATTGAAGTTTTATCGAACAAATCTACATTGTTAAATATTAATATGGAAGAAACTGTTTTAACAATGGAGCAAGACGTAATTGTTGTTGGTGAAAAACCTTTAGTGGATGCTGAAGAAACGCAAAGTGTAAAATCTATTGGAAGAGAAGAAATTGAAGTTGCAGTTTTAGAGAATATTAAAGATATAGTAACTCAGCAAGCTGGTGTAGTTCAGTCTGATAATGCAATTCATATTCGCGGCGGCAGATCTTATGAAAATGCATTTTTATTAGATGGAGTTTCCGTTCAAGATCCCTTGGCGGGAACCGGATTTGGTTTGCAATTAAGTGCAAACGCAATTGAAGAAGTTGAAGTAATTACCGGCGGATTTAATGCAGAATTTGGACAAGCAACTTCTGGAGTAATTAATGTTAAGACTCGTGAAGGCGGTGAAAAATATTCCGGATCACTTTCTTATAAAAGAGATAATTTTGGAAATAAGACCTCTCTGCATGTTTTTAATTTAGATGTTGCTGAAGCAAATTTTAGCGGACCTGAACCAATAACAACTTTTTTACTTCCAGAATTAGGTTTACAAATTCCCGGTAAGATTTCATTTTTCACAAATTTTTATATGGGAATTAGTGATGGAATTACACAAGGATATTATAAACCAACAGCAGCTCAACTTAATTCTTCAATATTTTACGGAACAAAATTTGCACCTCGAGCTGAGAACAATTGGTTTTGGCTTGGTAAATTAACTTATGCAATT
>JBGSKB010000291.1:0-1958 GCA_041741395.1 Melioribacteraceae bacterium | reverse complement strand
ATACTAATTGCTCGGATTTTCCCGAACCTTTGCCCATTTGTATATTGATATTTAAGTTCTTCATCAATCTTACTATTTAAAATTTCAGCTTCAGCTTTACCGCCAAAATAAAAAGTTACTCTAAATGTTTTTTGATAAAGTGAAAGCCAAAAAATTGTTTTGGCTTTCCTTGTAACTTTCATTAACCAACTTTTTCCGTCATTATAATATCTCCATTCAGATTTTATTTCGGGAAATTCAGTTGATATCATTACAAATAAATTTTCCCATAATTTCCGATTTTTTCCAATAATTGAATAAATTACCTCATCTGTTGGAAAGATATTTTTGTCAGATAAAATTTGTTTTTCCATCTTCAATCAGACCTTTAATTTTTCATTTTTGACTTTTAACTTTTTTAGATTTCGAATTTTATTCCTTGAGCTAAAGGAATAGTTTTTCCATAATTAATCGTATTTGTTTGTCTTCTCATATAAGCTTTCCATGAATCGGATCCAGATTCACGTCCGCCTCCGGTTTCTTTTTCACCGCCAAACGCTCCGCCAATTTCTGCTCCAGAAGTTCCAATATTAACATTTGCAATTCCGCAATCAGAGCCAGATGCTGAAAGGAATATTTCTGCTTCTTGCAAATTATTAGTAAATATTGCAGATGATAAACCTTGAACAACTCCATTATGTAATTCAATTGCATTTTCTACAGAACCTTTATATTTGATTAAATATAAAATTGGAGCGAAAGTTTCTTCTTGAACAATTTTAAAATGATTTTCAGCTTCAACTATTGCCGGTTTTACGTAACATCCGGATTCAAAACCTTGACCTTGCAAAACTTCTCCGCCAATGATTATTTTTCCACCTTCTTTCTTAGCCAAATTTAATGCGTTAGTAAAATCTGCAACTGCCGATTTATCAATTAATGGTCCCACATGATTTTTTTCATCTAATGGATTTCCAATTCTTAAACTTTTGTAAGCTTTTAGCAACGAAGTTTTCATTTGATCGTAAATTGATTCATTAACAATTAAGCGACGAGTAGTTGTGCATCTTTGTCCGGCAGTTCCAACAGCTCCAAAGACTATTGCTGGTAAAGCCATTTTTAAATCAGCTTCTGGAGTTAATATTATTGCATTATTTCCACCAAGTTCAAGAATTGATTTCCCAAATCTTTTTGAAATAACTTCTGCGCCATGTCTGCCAACATGTGTTGAACCAGTAATTGAGATTATTGGAACTTTATAATCATTCAACATTTTTTCACCGACAGATGAACCTTTTCCAATTACCAAAGTAAAAAGTCCTTCGGGCAAATTATTTTCTTTAATAACTTCACCAACAATATTCTGAACTGCAATTGCTGATAATGGAACTTTTGATGAAGGTTTCCATAAATTTGTATCACCGCAAACCGTTGCCAGCATTGCATTCCAAGCCCAAACTGCAACCGGGAAATTAAATGCAGAAATTGTTCCAACAACTCCTAGCGGATGATATTGATCATACATTCTATGGTTTGGTCTTTCTGATTTCATTGTAAAGCCATAAAGTTGTCTTGACTGACCAACAGCAAAATCACAAATGTCAACCATTTCTTGAACTTCGCCTAAACCTTCTTGCAAAGATTTTCCCATTTCATATGAAACTAAATGTCCGAGCGGACTTTTATATTTTCTAAATTTATCACCAAGTTGTCTTACAATTTCTCCTCTTTTTGGAGCCGGAATATTTCTCCATTCAAGATAAGCGTTGTGTGTAATTTGAGCTACTTTTTCATAATCCTCAATTGATGCTTGATAAACTGATGCAATAAATTTTCCATCTACGGGCGAATAAATTTTTAGTTCACCTTGATTTTTTGTTGTATTCCATTTTAATCCAGTTGATGAACCAAAATTATTTTTTTTGATTCCAAGTTTTTTTAAGAAATCCATATCTCACCTTAATTGTTTTATATTTTTA
>JBGSKB010000290.1:0-6128 GCA_041741395.1 Melioribacteraceae bacterium | reverse complement strand
CCATTTGAAATAAAATCCCCTATAAAACCTTATTTAGCTTTTTCTAAAATTTCGACTAAACGCCATTTTTTTAATTTACTTAATGGTCTCGTTTCCATTATTTTAACTGTATCACCAACTCCACATTCATTTTTTTCATCGTGCGCCATAAACTTTGTAGTTTTTTTATAGTATTTTCTATAAAGCGGATGTGCAACTTTTCTTTCCATGGAAACAATTATGCTTTTGTCCATTTTTGTTCCAACAACTATTCCAACTCTTGTTTTTCTTAGGTTACGATTTTCCATTTATTAAAAATTACTCCCGAATTATTTTACTTTTGTGCTGATGTTTTAAGTTGTCTTTCATTTAAAAGAGTTTTCATTTTAGCAATATCTTTTTTAACTGTTTTAAGTTTTGCAGTATTAGTTAAATTTTTTAATTCATGTTGAAATCTTAAATCAACTAAATTCAGTTCTTCTTCTTTTATTCTTTTTACTATTTCTTCATCAGACATTTCAACAATTTCGTACATTTTCATTTTTTTCTACCTTAAAATTATTCGAAATCTGGTCTTATAACCACTTTAGTTTTAATAGGTAATTTATGTGAAGCTACACTTAATGCTTCAATAGCTAATTCTTTAGAAACGCCGCCAACTTCAAACATAATTCTACCTGGTTCAACAGGAGCAACCCAAAATTCCGGAGCAGCTTTTCCTTTACCCATTCTTGTTTCTAAAGGTTTTTTTGAAACTGGTTTTGTTGGGAAAATTTTTATCCAAACTTTACCATCTCTTTTCATTTTTCTAGTTATTGCAATTCTACAAGCTTCAATCTGCCTGCTGGTAATCCAAGCTGGTTCAAGTGCTTTAAGACCCATATCACCAAAAGCTACGCGTGCTCCTCGTGTTGCTTTACCCTTCATTTTGCCGCGCTGGGCTTTTCTAAACTTTACTCTTTTTGGCATTAACATAATAAAAAACTCCTCGTTATCTTAATCGGTTACTCTTTTGCCTAAAATTTCACCGCGACAAATCCAAACTTTTACTCCAATTGCTCCATAAATTGTATGAGCTGTTGTTGAAGCATAATCGATATCAGCTCTTATTGTATGCAATGGAATTCTTCCTTCTTTATATTGTTCTCTACGAGCCATTTCTGCTCCGCCTAACCTTCCTGAACACATCACTCTTATTCCCTCAGCACCCATTCTCATGGAAGATGTTATTGCTTGTTTCATTGCTCTTCTAAATGAAACTCTTCCTTTTAATTGTGTAGCAATATTTTCACCTACTAAAAATGCATCAAGTTCCGGTCTTTTAATTTCATTTATCTGTACTTTTACTTCTTTATTAATTACTTTTTTTAATTCTTGTTCTAATTGGGAAATTTCTTTTCCACTTTTTCCAATAACAACTCCAGGTCTTGAGGTGTGAATTGTTAAAATTACATTTTTAGATGTTCTGTTAATAATAATTCTTGATACTCCAGCTTTGGTCAATCTTTGTCTAATATAAGAACGAATTTCTTTGTCTTCTTTCAACTTTGATGAATAACTTTTACTTTCATACCAATTCGATTCCCAACCACGAATTTTTCCTACTCTAAGACCTATTGGATTAGTTTTTTGACCCAATTAAACCTCCTGCAAATTTTTTTTTAACGCTACCACAATCGTAACATGATTTGATCTTTTTATAATTTTATAAGCTCTTCCCATTGGTGCAGGAAGTATTCTTTTAATTGAAGGACCTACATTAACATAAGCTTCTTTAACATAAAGGTCAGAAGGTTCATGTTTTGACTGCTCATCCTTATTAAAAAGATTTGATATAGCTGATCTCAAAACTTTTTCAGCATCCTTTGAAGAATGCTTGGGATTAAAATGAAGTAGTTCTATTGCTTTATCAACAGATTTACCTCTTATTAGATCAATAACTAATCTCATTTTTCTTGGCGATGTGCCAATGTATCTGTGTGTAGCTTGTGCTTCCATTAAAATTTTCCTCAAACCTATTTTTTCATTTTTGAAGCTTTTTCAGCTTTAGTACCTGGATGACCTCTAAATATTCTTGTCGGTGAAAATTCACCTAATTTATGTCCAACCATATTTTCAGAAATATAAACCGGAATCATTTTATTGCCATTGTGAACTGCAATTGTATGACCAACAAATTCTGGCGAAATTGTACTAGATCTTGACCATGTTTTGATAATTTTTTTCTGTCCAGATTGATTCATTGTTTGAACTTTTGCAAGTAATTTTAAGTCAATAAATGGACCTTTTTTAACCGATCTTGGCATAATTTACTCTAGCTTTTTCTTCTTTTTATGATATATTTATTTGATTCGTTAACAACTTTTCTAGTTTTTAAACCTTTTGCTTTTTGACCCCAAGGTGAAACTGGATGTCCCCCACCAGAAGTTTTCCCTTCACCACCACCCATAGGATGATCAACTGGGTTCATAGCAACACCTCTAACTTTAGATCTTCTTCCCAACCATCTTGTACGTCCAGCTTTTCCTAAACTAATATTTTCATGTGAAGAATTACCAACAGTTCCGTAAGTTGCTTTACATTCAATACTAACTAATCTAACTTCTCCAGATGGCATTTTTAATTGAGCATATTTTCCTTCGCGAGCAGTTAATTGAATTTCAACTCCAGCAGATCTACCAATTTGACCGCCTTTGCCAGGCTTTAATTCAACATTATGAATAACACTGCCCAGAGGTAAATCTTTTAATTTTAGAGCATTTCCAACTCTAATTTCACTTCCTTCTCCAGATTGTAAAGTGCTGCCAACTGTTAAACCATTTGGAGCCAAAATATATCTTTTCTCTCCATCAATGTAATGCAACAATGCAATTCTTGCAGATCTGTTTGGATCATATTCAATTGAAAATACTTTTGCCTGAATTCCATCTTTATCACGCTTGAAATCAATAATTCTATATTTTCTTTTATGTCCACCACCAATATGACGAGACGTAACTCTACCAAGATTATTTCTTCCACCAGACTTATTCAATGATGAAGTTAGTGATTTCTCTGGTTCAGATTTTGTAATTTCCGCAAAATTGGAAACAGACATAAATCTTGTTCCGGGTGTATTTGGTTTAAATTTTCTTATTGCCATTATTAAATTACTCCAGTACTAAACTAAGCTTCACCAAACAAATCTATAGTTTGAACTTCTTTTAAAGTTACAATTGCTTTTTTAAAGGAAGCGGTTTTACCTTCAAATCTACCTTTTTTAGTAAACTGTGATTTTCTCTTCCCTTTATATTTTATAGTATTTACATCAAGAACATCAACATTAAATTTTGTTTTAATTGCTTTAGCAATTTCAATTTTATTGGCATTAACATTAACAACAAATCCATACTGCTTTTTTTCTTCAGATAAAGCATTCATTTTTTCAGTTATTAAAGGTTTAATTAATATGTTTCTCATTTTCTACCAATAATTTAATTTAGAATTTTTTCAATTTTTTCTATCGCACCTTTTTGAACAAGTAAAATTTGATTGTTCAAAAGATCATATGTGGACGCATTTATTGCTTCCAATATGTTAATCCTATCAACATTTCTGCCAGATTTATAAACATTTACCAAATTATCAGCAGTTAGGAGTAGTGTTTTTTTACCATCAAGTTTTAATGATTTCAAAATTGAAACAAAATTCTTTGTTTTAGGTGAATCAAAATTAAAATCTTCAACTACAATAATTTGTTCAGCTTTTGCCTTATATGATAAAGCTGATTTTCTTGCAAGTTTATTTACCTTTTTATTTATAGCCATAGAATAATTTCTTGGTTTTGGACCAAAAATAGTTCCACCGCCAACCCACAAAGGAGATCTTGAAGAACCAGCTCTTGCTCCGCCTCTGCCTTTTTGTTTCCAAGGTTTTTTACCTCCACCGCTAACTTCATTTCGTTCTTTAGCTTTGTGAGTACCTTGTCTCTTATTTGCTAAGTGAGCTTTAACTGATAAATAAATCACATGATCGTTTGGTTCAATTCCAAATATACTCTCATTTAGAGTGATTTGATCACCAGTTTTTGAACCATCTATTTTATAAACATCTAAATTCATCATTATACCAAAAATTACTTATTGATTTCTATTATAGAATTAATAGCACCAGGAACTGGTCCTTTAACTAAAATTAAATTTTTATCAGGAATAATTTTAACAATCTTAACGCTCTTTAATGTTTTTTTATCATTACCAGTTCTTCCAGCCATTCTCTGACCTTTGAAAACTCGTGATGGGAATGAGCTTGCACCAATTGATCCCGGTGCTCTTAATCGATCACTTTGACCATGCGTTGTTCCGCCAACTCCACCAAATCCATGTCTTCGCATTACACCTTGAAAACCTTTACCTTTT
This sequence comes from Melioribacteraceae bacterium, assembly GCA_041741395.1. Classification (GTDB taxonomy): domain Bacteria; phylum Bacteroidota; class Ignavibacteria; order Ignavibacteriales; family Melioribacteraceae. The sequence continues at coordinate 1,752 of JBGSKB010000290.1, read as the reverse complement.
GTAATTCCAGTAACAGTAACTTTATCACCTTCATTAAAAAGATTAACATTTAAATCTTCACCAATATTAAGCTCATCCAAATTTGAGTAATTCTTAAATTCACGCAAAATATTTGCAGCGTCGGAATTCATTTTTGCGAAAAATACTTTTTGTGCATTATTAAGATTTTTTTGTTTTCTTTTTCCAAATCCCAATTGAACTGCTTTATATCCATCTTTTTCAATTGTTTTTTTTGCAAAAATTTTGCAAGGACCTACCTCAAGAACGGTTACCGGTAAAAAGTTTCCTTCTTGATTGAAAACATTTGTCATTCCTAGTTTTTTTCCTAACAACCCTGGCATTTTAAATTCCTATTATAACTTAATCTCTATATCAACACCCGCCGGTATATCTAATTTACTTAATGAGTCGACGGTTTTGTTATTTGAATTATGTATATCAATTATTCTTTTATGAGATCTAATTTCAAACTGATCTCTTGATTTTTTATCAACGTGCGGAGACCTTAAAACTGTATATAAAGTTCGGTCTGTAGGCAATGGAATTGGACCAGAGACAACTGCACCTGTACTCTTTACAGTTTTAATAATTTTATCTGTAGATTTATCAATTAAAATATGATCATATGATTTTAATCTAATTCTTATTTTTTGACCAGCCACTTTTTCTCCGACATTTAATTTGGCTCAAGTTTAAGAACTCAAGCCAAATGTAATTTTTTATTATTGATAAATTTTTGTTACAAGTCCAGCACCAACTGTTCTACCACCTTCACGAATAGCAAATCTTAAACCTTCATCCATAGCAATTTCAGTTATCAATTCAACTTTCATATTTACTTTATCACCAGGCATAACCATTTCAGTACCTTCAGGTAAAGTTGCAACACCTGTTACGTCAGTTGTTCTGAAATAAAATTGTGGACGATACCCATTAAAGAATGGAGTGTGTCTTCCACCTTCTTCTTTTGACAAGATGTAAACTTCACCTTCAAATATTTTGTGAGGAGTAATTGATCCAGTTTTAGCTAAAACCATACCCCTTTGGATTTCATTTTTATCAATGCCTCTCATAAGTATACCAGCATTATCACCAGCCATTGCTGCATCTAATTCTTTTCTAAACATTTCAATACCGGTTACAACTGTTTTCTTATGAACTCCAAGACCAATCAATTCAACTTCTTCACCTAATCTAACTTGTCCTCTTTCAACTCTACCAGTAGCAACTGTACCACGACCTGTAATTGAAAAAACATCTTCAACTGGCATAATAAAAGGTTTATCAACATCTCTTGCAGGAATAGGAACATATGTATCAACTGCATCCATCAATTCCCAAATACAATTTAATCTTTCATCAGTAGCAGGAATAGAATCATCACTTGATGCTTCAAGTGCTTTAAGAGCTGAACCTTTAATGATTGGAATTTCATCGCCAGGAAATTCGTATTGAGTTAATAATTCTCTCAATTCCATTTCAACTAAATCAATAAGTTCCGGATCATCAACCATATCAACTTTATTCATAAATACAACCATTTTAGGTACACCAACTTGACGAGCTAAAAGAATGTGCTCTCTTGTTTGTGGCATAGGTCCGTCAGTGGCAGCTACAACAAGGATTGCGCCATCCATCTGAGCAGCACCAGTGATCATGTTTTTAACATAATCAGCATGTCCTGGACAATCAACATGAGCATAATGTCTATTAGCAGTTGAATATTCTACGTGAGCTGTTGCAATTGTATTA
>JBGSKB010000289.1:0-1729 GCA_041741395.1 Melioribacteraceae bacterium | reverse complement strand
TTCTTGGATTTGTTTTATTCATCCAAAGAATTTTTTTTGATGTTGCCTTAGCAGATAGACCGATGGTTTTGGTCAGTATTCTTTTAGTTGTTTTTGGAATTTTAGCATTTGCAATTGGTTTAATCGGGGAATTAATAATTTTTACTCACGCAAAAGATGTTAAAGATTATATTGTTGAGAATGTTTATATGTATGAAAATAATAATTCTGAAAACCAAAATTAGTTATTCCTTCTTTTCACTTATGATTACATTCAAAAACCTAAAAATTAATTCTAATGTTTTTTACTGGACAGTAATTTCAATTTCGGTTCTGCTTGGAATATTAATTCGATTTGATAATTTAGGTAAATGGAATCTTGCTTTAGATGAATATTATATTATAAAATCATCTGAATATATTTTAGAATATGGATTGCCTCAATTTCCAAGTGGAGGATATTATTCACGTGGAGTTTTGTTTCAGTATTTAATTGCTATACTTCTAAATTTTGGTGTTAAAGCAGAACTTGCCGGAAGAATATTTTCTGTAATTGCAAACTTAATAACCATTCCCCCTATTTATTTAATTTCAAAAAAAATTGGAAATCAATTATTAGCTACAGTTGTTATCGTTGTTTTCTCTTTTTCAATTTGGGAAATTGAATTTGCAAGATTTGCACGAATGTATACGCCATTTCAAGCAATTTTTATGTGGTATATTTATTTTGTTTTAGTTGATTTTCAAAACAAGAATTTTAAGAATTTTAAATGGATGATTCTACTTTCTTCAATTTCATTTCTAGTTTATGAAGGGAGTATTTTTTTAGCAGTTTTTAATTTTGTTCCATTTGTTGTAAGCAAAAATTTTAATCTAAAATATTTTCTTACTTCTATAGTTACTTTTTTTGTTTCTGCATTTTTTAACATGTTTGGTTTTAGAACATTTAACTCAAATCCTACTTTACCTCCGGAATTAATTGATTTTGTTCAAAAAGCCACTTCGGAATCTCCAATTAAAATTCCGCAAATTTTACTTCCTTTTGCATTTGATCATTTATTAAGTTCAATTTTCACAATAATATTGCTAGCAGTTAATATTTTTCTTTTTATCCAATTATTAAAATTGTTGCCGGTAAAAAGTTTCTGGTCTTTTTTTTCATTTACACTGTTAACAATTTTTGTATCATTAAATCAATTTGGAATATTCATTTTAGCCTTTATTCTATTTGCTTTCTGGAATTTATTAGAATTTGATTTTAGAAATAAAAAGAGCAATATTTTAATCATTTCACTTTTCTTTCTAAATCTATTTTATTGGTTTGCATTCGGATTACTTACAAAAGGTTGGTTTGTTCTTTTCGATAATTTTTCTTCTTATTCAATTAGCGGAATAAGTAAAAGATTAATTGTGGCATTTTTCAATTTTCCAGATAATTATTACACAATTTTTAATTATTTAGCAACAATTCCAATCATAACTATTTTTTCAATAATATTTGGTATCATACTGATTTTATTGCTATTCACCAAATTGAAAAATTTAAGAGAAGTTCAATATTTATTTGCTTCATTAATATTTGTAAGTCTACTTGCAACTATTCCAACACTAGAATATGAAGAAACACGTTATACTTTTTTTGCAGTTCCACTTTTAATAATTCTAGTTTCGTTTTCAGTTCAAAATATTTCTGAAATCATTTTTTCAAGAAAACCAATTTTAGCAAATATTGTTTTTCCAATAATCATTT
>JBGSKB010000288.1:0-5146 GCA_041741395.1 Melioribacteraceae bacterium | reverse complement strand
TAAAAAAGGACTTTTTGAAGAAGCTGATGGAGGCACTTTATTCTTAGACGAAATAAGTGAAATGTCAATAAATCTGCAGGCAAAATTACTAAGAGTTCTTGAAACAAATATTTTTATAAAACCCGGAGATTCAAAGGAAACACAAGTTGATTTAAGAATTATTGCTGCAACCAATAAAAATATTGAAGAGGAAATTATAAAAGAAATGTTTCGTAATGATTTGTATTATAGAATTAGTACATTTGTTTTAAACTTACCACCATTGCGTGAAAGAAAAGAGGATATAACAATTCTTGCTGAAAATTTTATAAAATTATTCTCAAAAAAATTTAACAAACCAATTTTTAATATCAATCCAGAGTTTCATATTAAACTTATAATGCATCCATTTCCGGGTAATGTACGTGAATTACGAAATGTTTGTGAACGAGCTGTAATACTTTCCGAAAATGGAAATATTAATTCAAAATATTTACCTCAAGAATTTTTCTTATCCTCAAGTAATTTTACAAATTCTGATAATATATTATCGCTAAATGAATTAGAAAAACAGCATATTCAAAAAGTGCTTTCCTTAACGGAAAATAATAAAAATAAAGCTGCAGATTTATTAGGTATTGGATTAACAACTCTCTACAGAAAAATTGAACAATATGAAATAAAACAAATTTGATGTTATCACTTAGAGGAAAAATATTTAGCAGTTTTACAATTATAATTGTTACAATAGTTGTATTAGCATTATTTGGTATTTATTCACTTAAAAAACTATCAAAAGATACAAAAGCAATTATTAAGGATAATTATCATTCCATTGATTATACGTTTTTAATGATTGAAGAACTCCAAAGAATTGAAGAAATAAATAATTCAAAAATTATGAAAAGTGATTCTGGGGTTATTATAAAGAAAGATTCATTACTAATACACATTTCACAATTTAACAATTTATTAAAACTGCAAAAAAATAATATAACCGAGAAAGGCGAATCAGAGCTTGTAAATAAGTTAATGACACTTTTTTCAGATTATAAAAAAAACTCATTTGTAAGTAAAAAAAATGAATTCTCTGAAAATAAAATGATGAAACATGAACTTTTTCAGATGAGAAAAATTATAAAAGATATTTACAAAATTAATATGAAAAGTATAATTCATAAAAATAATATTGCTGAAAGTACTTCATCTGAAGTTATTACTTTAATGTCAATAATTTCATTTTTTAGCTTAATTGTAATTTTATTTTTTCTTGCTCGATTTCCAAATTATGTAATAAAACCAATAGTTGAATTGACTTCAAAAATTAAGGCAATATCAACAAAAAGTTTTGATCAAAAAATGGAATTCAAATCTACCGATGAAATTGGTTCTCTTACAAATGCATTTAATTTAATGGCTGAAAGACTTAAAGAATACGAAGAACAGCATATTGATCAAAAATTATTTGAAAAGAAAAGAATTGAAAGTTTGGTTTATGGTTTGAATGACGGAATTATTCTACTCGATGAATATAATAATATCGTTTTAGTCAATTCGAAAGCCCAAAAATTTTTTTCAATTGAACATCTTCAAATTTTAAATAAAAACATTTTTGATTTAAGATTACAATCATTAAAGCTGGATAATTTTTGTAAGAAAATTTTTTCTGGCAAAATGGAAAATGGACAAACTGAATTTTACGATGTAGATTCCGATCAATATTTTAATATTGATAAAATAGAAGTAAAACTTGAAAAAGCGCTAAACAATAAAAATGAAGTAAAGGGAATTGTTCTAATTCTTAAAAATGTTACTTTATTTAAAGAAAAAGATTTAGCTAAAACTAATTTAATTGCAACAGTTTCTCATGAATTAAAGACTCCAATTTCATCTATAAATCTAAGCTTAAAATTATTAAATGATGTTAGATTAGGGACTTTGAACGAAGAGCAAAAAAAATTGGTTGAATCAATTTCTTTGCAAAATAGAAAACTACTAAGAGTTGTTAATGAATTACTTGATTTTACACAAGTTGAAACCGGAAGAATTAATTTAATAATTGAGCAAATCGATCCGGTAGAATTAATTGATTTAGCAATTTCTGCATTAATGGTTATATTTTCTGAAAAGGAAATTGAACTTGAATTTGAATTAATGGAAAATCCTCCACAAATAAAAGCCGACAAAGAAAAATCAGTTTGGATTTTGGTAAATCTTTTAACAAATTCAATTAGATATTCACCGGTTAGAGGGAAAATAAAAATTCAATTGGAAAAAGCTGAAAACTTTTTAATGTATTCAGTTATTGATAATGGTCCGGGAATTACACAAGAAGATCTTGAAAATATTTTTAAGAAATTTGTACGCTCAGATAAAAAGAAAGGAACTGGACTTGGCTTATCAATTGCTAAAGAAATGGTTGAAACTCAAGGCGGAAAGATTTGGGTAAACAGTAATTTTAATTCAGGCAGTAAATTTCATTTCACATTACCAATTGCTTAATTACTTTTTCATTTTGGAAATTCTTTTTCAAAAGGAAAAAATAGCTTTAATTAAATTTTCAGAAATCAATTCAATTTAAAGAAATCAGTATTTTTTAGATGGCATACTTATTGAAATTTAGCATATAAAAATTGTATTAACTCGACTTTTAGATACTTACTATGTTAAGAATAAATAAGTTTTCCCTTACGCCAGTTCAAATTTTAAGTCTTGGATATTTAATAATAATTTTAATCGGAGCTTTTTTATTAATGCTTCCGATTTCTTCAACAAATGGATTTTCACAAAATTTTATTGACGCTTTTTTTACATCTACTTCTGCAATTTCTACAACAGGTTTAATTGTTGTTGATACCGGCAGCTTTTATACTTTATTTGGGCAAATTGTAATATTATCCTTAATACAAATTGGCGGTATTGGATATATAGCAATTTACGTTATTATAGTTTTATTAAGTAGTAATAAGTTTTCAGTTAAAAGTAAAAAGTTTTTAAGAGAATCCATTTCAAGATTACCCGAAGTTGATCTTATCAAATTTGTAAAGTTAATTTTATTGTATACAACAGTAATTGAATCAATTGGTGCTATTTGCTATTACATTGTTTTTCAGAAAAAATTCACATTTTGGGAAGCAATTTATCAATCGATCTTTCATTCAATATCGGCATTTTGCACAGCTGGGTTTTCATTATTTGTTGATAGTTTTTGTTCATATAACAATAATTGGCTGATAAATTATACAACTTATTTTCTTGTAATAACAGGTGCAATTGGTTTCTTTGTTATTTTTGATGTATTGCAAATTTTTAATAAATCAGCCAACCAAAAAAAATTATCACTCCAAACCAAAATTGTTTTATCTACATCCTTTTACCTTTATGCAATAGGCAGTATTTTAATTTATTTTACTGAGCAAAATAAATTTTCTTCAAACTTAACTGATAATATTTTAACAAGTGCATTTCAAGCAATTTCGGCATCAAGCACTGTGGGATTCAATTCAATTGATATCGGAAAAATGTCGGAAAGCAGCTTGTTTGTTTTAGTTATTTTAATGTTTGTTGGAGGTTCACCGGGAAGCACTGCCGGTGGAATAAAAACAATTTCATTTGCTCTGATAAATATTTTCTCTATTTCTCTAATAAGGGATAAACAAATTCCTTCAGTTTTTAAGCGAAGTATAAATATTAATAATTTTTATAAATCAACGGGACAAGTATTTATTGGTTTTGTTTCAGTTGTATTTTTCTCATTCTTATTAACAATCTCTGAAAATACTGGTTTTACGAAAGTTTTATTTGAAGCGGTTTCAGCTTTTGGTACAGTCGGGCTCTCAACCGGAATAACTTTTAATTTAACTTTACTAGGAAAAATTTATATAACAATTTTAATGCTAATTGGAAGAGTTGGTCCATTTGCATTAGGTTTGGTATTCCTTACAAAATCAAATGAAAAATTTTACAAATATCCGGAAGAAGATTTATTTATTTCATAAATGGAGATTATAATGAATAATTTCGCAGTTTTAGGATTAGGTAATTTTGGGTTTAATATTGCAAAAAAATTATCAGAAAAAGGAAAAAATGTTTTAGCAATTGATTCATCAGCCGAACGAATTGATAAAATTAAAAATATTGTAAATGATGCTGTAATTGGCGATATCAAGAATAAATTATTTATTAATGAATTTATTGATACGAATATTGAAACCGCAATTATCAGTACTGGCGAAAATATTTTTGATAGTATTTTAGCTGTTCATCATGTGAAGGAAGTTGGAGTAAAAAATATTATTGTTAAAGCTGTTGATGACATGCATTCACAAATTCTTAAAATAATGGGTGCAACAGAAATTATCTTCCCGGAAAAAGATATCGCTGAGTGGATAGCAATTCGATTAGCGGAGCCAAATTTAATTGAAAGAATTCCACTTCCACAAGATTATTCAATTGTTGAATATGCATGTCCTGATAAATTTGCCGGTAATTCTTTAAGAAAAATTCAACTAAGATCTAAATTCAACATATTATTGATTGCAGTAAAAGACATTCTAAAAAATGAATTTATCTTAATGCCAGAAGCTGATTATATTCTAAAGCCAGATACAACATTATTGTTAATGGGTAAACATCAAGATATCAATCTTATGAAATTAGGTATATAAATATTTTTAAATATTCATATTCTAACCAAACATGTAAATAAATTTTAAAATATTATAAACGAAATTTACTATAAAACACCATTACCAAGTTTCTCTCAAGGTGACTCATTATTTACATATTTGGGTATTAATTAAATTCCAATGCGTGTTCCGGAAATAATTATTCGAATTATAGTTTACTTAGAATATTATCTTTATTTAATATAATTCTAATTCTTGTAACTCCATATTTAATTTTGTAGTCGTGATTTTCATTTGATCTGTATTTAAATAATTTACTATTATTGAAGTAGCATCATCATTATCTATAGAGCCTCCCGCATTAAAAAGATTTATGCCCAATCTTGCATAATTTTTATTTTCATGACTATGGCCATGAAGAATTAATTCAATATTATTTTTCTTAAATAATTTCAATAGTTTTTTCTTCCCTCTTAGCTTTAACGTATATCCTTCAATTTTATTCCATAACTCATTACTTGAACTTTTTGCTTCAAAAC
>JBGSKB010000287.1:0-11939 GCA_041741395.1 Melioribacteraceae bacterium | reverse complement strand
TTTTCTTTTGCCATTGATTCTCTCCTTGTTGTTTCTCTTTATCTAATTTTATGTTATTCTGCTGATACTTTTTTAGATAGTGACATTGTAATAGCAGCCGTTAAAGTAGTTTTACCATGATCAACATGTCCAATAGTACCAATATTAACGTGAGGCTTACTCCTATCAAATTTTTCTTTTGCCATTGATTCTCTCCTTGTTGTTTTCTCTTTTCTAAATTTATATTAACTTGCAGTATTTTTATTTGATTGTGTTTTTTCAATTATTTCTTGTGCAACAGATTTAGGAACTTCTGAATATCGTGAAAATTGCATTGAATAAATAGCTCTACCTTGAGTCATTGATCTTATTGTTGTTGCATATCCAAACATTTCTGCCAATGGAGCGGTTGCCTTAATAACTTGTGCATCTTTTCTAGAAGTAAAGCCTTCAATCTTTCCTCTTCTTGAATTTAAGTCTCCCATTACATCGCCTAAATACTCTTCTGGAGTTGTAACTTCAACACTCATTAAAGGCTCAAGGATAATTGGATTTGCTTTTTTTGCTCCAGCTTTAAATCCCATTGAACCAGCAACTTTAAATGAAATTTCATCAGAATCTACATCATGATAAGAACCATCAAAAATTTTAACTTTAACATCGACAACTTGATAACCTGCCAAAACTCCGTTTTTCATTGCTTCCTGAACACCATTCGAAACCGGTGTAATATATTCTTTTGGAACAACACCACCAACAATTCCGTTTTCAAACTCAAAACCTTTTCCCGGTTCATTTGGAGAAATTTCTAACCAAACATGTCCGTATTTACCTCTACCGCCACTTTGTTTAACAAATTTTCCTTCAGCTTGAACTTTTTGAGTAATTGTTTCTCTATACGCTACTTGTGGTTTTCCAACATTTGCATCAACCTTAAACTCTCTTTTCATTCTATCGACAAGAATCTCTAAATGTAATTCACCCATACCACTAATTAAAGTCTGATTTGTTTCATCATCTACCATAACTTTAAATGTTGGATCTTCATCTGATAATTTTTGTAAAGCTTCAGATAATTTATCTTGATCTGCTTTTGTTTTTGGTTCAATTGCAATCTGAATAACCGGTTGAGGGAACGCCATTCTTTCAAGAATAATTGCATCTTCTTCAGTACAAAGTGTATCCCCAGTTCTCGTATTTTTCAACCCAACAAAAGCAACAATATCCCCAGCTCTAATTTCATCTACATCAGCTCTATGATTTGCATGCATTTCTAAGATTCTTCCAACTCTTTCTTTTTTATCAGAAACAGAATTAAAAACATAAGAACCCGCTTTCAAACTACCAGTATAAACTCTAACAAATGTTAATTTTCCGACATATGGATCAGTCATAATTTTAAATGCAAGACCAGTAAACTTTTCCTTTTCATCAACCTTTCTTATAACTTTATCATCCTTGAAAATATGATGCGCTTGAATTTCTGGTGTATCAATAGGCGAAGGTAAAACATCAATAACTGTATCTAATAATTTTTGAACACCTTTATTCTTAAACGAAGAACCACATAAAACCGGAATAATTTTTCCTTCAATGGTTGCTTTTCTTAAAACACCTTTAATTTCTGCTTCGGTAATTTCTTTACCTTCTAAATATTTTTCAAGTAATGAATCGTCAACGTCTGAAACTGCCTCTAACATAAGAGTTCTGTATTTATTTGTAACGCCAATCAAATCTATAGGAATCTCAATTTCTTCAAAAGTTGAGCCCAAAGTATCTTCATTATACATTCTAGCTTTCATAGACATTAAATCAATAACGCCGGCAAACATATCGCCTTCGCCAATCGGCAAGGTTATTGGAACAGCGTTTGCACCTAATCTTTCTTTCATCATATCAACTGCATGATAAAAATCTGCACCAACTCTATCCATTTTATTTACAAAAGCTATTCTGGGAACTTTATATTTATCAGCTTGTCTCCATACAGTTTCCGATTGCGGTTCAACACCACCTACGGCACAAAATAATGCAATCGCTCCATCAAGTACCCGTAAAGATCTCTCTACCTCAACTGTAAAATCAACGTGTCCTGGTGTGTCAATAATATTAATTTGATGACCTTTCCACTCAGCAGTTGTTGCAGCACTTGTAATTGTTATTCCTCTTTCCTTTTCTTGCTCCATCCAATCCATTGTTGCAGCACCATCATGAACTTCACCTAATTTATGAACTCTACCAGTATAGTATAAAATTCTCTCAGTTGTAGTAGTTTTACCAGCATCAATATGAGCCATGATGCCGATATTTCTGACTTTCGATATGTCAACTCTCTTTACAGCCATTTAATCTTTCTATTTTCCTTTACCATTTGAAATGTGCAAACGCTTTGTTTGCCTCTGCCATTCTATGTACATCTTCTTTTTTCTTTACTGCTGATCCTTCTCCATTAGAAGCTGCCAATAATTCAGCTGCTAATTTTGCAGTCATTGTTTTATCTTTTCTATCTCTTGAATAATTTTTTAACCATCTAAATGCTAACGCAACTCTTCTTTCTGGTCTAACTTCCATCGGAACTTGATATGTTGCACCGCCAACTCTTCTACTTCTTACCTCAACATATGGTTGAACATTTCCAACCGCTTTTTTAAATACTTCAAGAGCAGGTTTCTTTGTTTTCTCTTCCAAAAGTTCTAAACTACCGTATACTACTTTTCTTGCAACGGTTTTTTTACCATCCCACATAATATAATTAATAAATTTAGCTACCAATAAATCATTATACTTTGGATCTGGCTTAATGTATCTTTTTTCTGCTCGTCTTTTTCTCATAATTTTTTATTTTGATTTTGGTTTTTTAGTGCCGTATTTAGATCTACCTTTTTTTCTTTCATCAACACCACTTGTATCTAAAGCTCCTCTGATAATGTGATATCTTACTCCTGGTAAATCTTTAATTCTTCCACCTCTAATTAGAACAATTGAATGTTCCTGTAAATTATGTCCTTCGCCAGGAATATATGCTGTAACTTCATTACCATTTGTTAAACGAACTCTTGCAACTTTTCTTAATGCAGAATTTGGTTTTTTGGGGGTTGTTGTATAAACCCTGGTACAAACTCCGCGTTTTTGAGGGCAAGCATTTAGTGCCGGTGCCTTGTTTTTTGCAAGAATTTGTGTTCTACCTTTTCTAACCAACTGACTTATTGTTGGCACTGATTTCCTCCGTTTACTTTAGCACTTATAAAAAATTCAGACTCAAAATATAAAAATATCCCTTGGGATTAGCAAGGGACATCAAATAAATTTTACAATATTTTTATAACATTTTTAATAATTTTTATGCTTCAACTTGTTCTGATACCTCAGTTGTTTCACCTTCTTTATTTTCTTCCTCAACTGTAAGAATTATGCTTTCATATTTTTTTAGTCCAGTACCTGCTGGAATAATATGACCCATAATAACATTCTCTTTTAGACCTCCTAAAATATCAACTTTTGCAGAAATAGCTGCATTTGTTAATACTTTAGTTGTTTCTTGGAATGATGCTGCTGATAAGAAACTTTCAGTTGAAAGTGCTGCCTGAGTAATTCCTAATAATATATTGCCAAATGTTGCTGGCTCTGAATCACGAATTTCAATTTTTTCTTTATCTTTTCTTGCTATTTCTGTGTTTAATTCTCTGAGCTTACTTCTTGTAATTAAATCGCCAGCCATCAAGTTTGAACCACCTGGATTTTCAACAACAACCATGGATTTAACTTTTTCGTTTTCTTCAATAAATTTAATTCTATTAACCAAATCTTCTTCAATAAATAAAGAATCTCCTGATGAAATAACTTGCAATTTTTGCAACATTTGCTTTACAATTACTTCTATATGCTTATCATTAATTTTTACACCTTGAAGTCTATACACATCTTGAATTTCATTAACAAGATATTCTTGAACTGCATTTGTTCCTTTTATTTTCAAAATATCATGCGGATCAATTGGTCCGTCTGTTATTTTTTCACCAGCTGGAATTTCATCGCCTTCTTGAACCAAAATATGTTTTCCGTAAGATACATTATACACTTTTTGAATAGATCCGTCAAAAGATTCAACAATTATTTCTCTTGAACCTTTTTTTCTTGCTCCGAATTTTACAATACCTTCAATTTCAGAAACTACTGCTGGATCATGTGGACTTCTTGCTTCAAATAATTCTGTAACTCTTGGTAAACCGCCGGTGATGTCTCGCGATTTTGATGTTGATTTTGAAATTTTTGCTAAAATTGTTCCAGCATCAACTTTTTCACCTTCATCAATAGCTAAATATGCATTTGTTGGAAGGTTAAATACTTTTTCACTTCCATCTTCTCCATAAATTTTTATACTTGGAGTTAAATTTTTATCCTTTGATTCAATAACAACTTTTTGAACGTGTCCAGTTTGCTCATCAGCAACTTGTTGAATTGTGATATTATCAACAAAATCAACAAAGGAAACACGACCATCCAAATCTGTTAAAATTACAGCATTATATGGATCATGATTATATAAAGGGAATTTCTTCTTTACTTGTTGACCATCATTAATTAAAAGTTCTGAACCATAAGGGATATCATATTTTTTAATTTGGCGATTATCATCATCGTAAATTCCTATTGAACCACGTCGACCAGTTACTACTTTTACTGTTCCCCTAAAATCTTGTTTTTCCACATATGATATTCTATCAAATTGAATTTTACCTTCAACACTTGATTCTACTTGCGACTGACTTGCAATACGTGATGAAGTACCACCAAGATGGAAAGTTCTAAGAGTTAACTGTGTACCCGGCTCACCGATTGACTGAGCAGCAACAATTCCCACAGCTTCACCAATATCTGCGATATTTCCAGTTGTTAAATTGCGACCATAACATTTTGCACAAACACCGCGTTTTGATTCACAAGTTAAAACTGTTCTTATATAAACAGAATCAATATTTGCTTCATCAATTTTTTCAGCTATTTCCTCAGAAATTAGTTCACCAGCTTCAATAATTAATTCATCTGTTTTCGGATCATAAACATCTTCTTGCGTAGTTCTTCCAATAATTCTTTCAGCTAACGGTTCTCTTTCTAATTCAACATCTTTAAGTGCAGAAATATAAACACCTCTAATTGTGCCGCAATCAACTTCAGAAATAATAACATCTTGAGCAACATCGCAAAGTCTTCTTGTTAAGTAACCAGCATCAGCAGTTTTAAGAGCTGTATCTGCAAGACCTTTTCTAGCACCGTGAGTTGAAATAAAATATTCTAATACAGAAAGACCTTCTTTGAAATTTGCAACAATCGGATTTTCAATAATTTCACCAGATTGACCAGTTAAACTTTTTTGAGGTTTCATCATCAATCCTCTCATTCCAGCTAACTGACGAACTTGTTCTTGCGAACCTCTCGCTCCAGAATCAACCATCATATGTAATGAATTAAATCCATGTTGATCAACTTTAATTTTTTCCATTAATGATTTACTAACATCATTTGTTGTATGCGTCCAAACGTCAATAATTTTATTATAACGTTCAGCATCAGTGATTAAACCTTGTTCATGTTCATCTAAAATTGAAGATACTTTTTTGTTAGAGTCATTAATTAAAATTTTCTTTTCTTCTGGAACAATCATGTCGCTAAAGCTGATTGAAATTCCAGCTTTTGTTGCGTATTTGAACCCAAGATCTTTAAGATTATCCAAGAACTTTGAAGTTACTTCGTTTCCTAATTTTATAAACATTTTATAGATAAAACCACTAAACACTTTTTTAATTAAAAGTTCATTAAAAAATTGCATTTCTTTTGGAACGATTTGGTTAAAAATTACTCTTCCAGTGGTTGTTTCAATAAATTTGCCATCAAATTTGTATTTAATTTTTGCGTGTAAATCTAATTCGTTTGCGTTATATGCAATTATAACTTCTTTTTCACTGCTGTACATTGAGCCTTCACCTTTTGCTCCGGCTCTAACTTTTGTTAAATAATAACATCCCAAAACTATATCTTGAGTTGGTACAACAATAGGACTTCCATTTTGTGGTGATAAAATATTATGGCTTGAAAGCATTAAAACTGATGCTTCCAATTGTGCTTCAAATGATAATGGAACGTGAACTGCCATTTGATCACCATCAAAATCCGCGTTGAAAGCTGTACAAACCATTGGATGAAGTTGAATCGCTTTTCCGTCGATAAGTTTTGGTTGGAATGCTTGAATTCCAAGTCTATGTAATGTTGGCGCTCTATTAAGAAGTACAGGATGTCCAACAATTAATTTTTCCAAAATATCCCAAACTATAGCTTCTTTTCTATCAACAGCTTTTCTTGCGCTCTTTACAGTTTTATAATATCCGCGATCTAATAATTTTCTAATAATAAATGGTTTGAAAAGTTCAACTGCCATATCTTTTGGAAGACCACATTCGTGAAGCTTTAATTCGGGACCAACAACAATTACAGATCTTCCGGAATAATCAACTCTTTTACCTAAAAGGTTCTGTCTAAATCTTCCTTGTTTACCTTTAAGCATATCACTTAAAGATTTTAAGGGACGGTTTCCATCGCTTCTTACTGCGCTTGAACGTCTTGAATTATCAAATAATGCATCAACAGATTCTTGAAGCATTCTTTTTTCATTTCGTAAAATTACTTCAGGGGCTTTAATATCAATTAATCTTTTTAGACGATTATTTCTAATAATTACTCTTCTATACAAATCATTCAAATCACTTGTTGCAAAGCGCCCGCCTTCCAAAGGAACTAAAGGTCTTAACTCTGGTGGAATTACTGGAACAACACTTAAAACCATCCATTCAGGTCTATTAGGAACTTTTCCTTCATATTCTCTGAAAGCTTCGAGAACTCTTAATCTTTTAAGAAAATCAGCACTTTTTTGTTGGGAAGTTTCTTTTTTTAATTCTGCTTTTAAATCTCTAAAAGTTTTTTCAACATCAACACCTTTAAGAAGATGTCTAACACCATCTCCGCCAATTTTTGCAACGAATTTTTTAGGATTGTCATCATCTAATGCATCATTATCATGAGGAAGAGAATTAAGAATTTCAAAATATTGGTCTTCTGAAATTAAATCTTTGTGATTTAATCCAGTTACACCGGGATTAATAACTGCATAAGATTCATAATAAATGATTTTTTCTAAATCTTTAGTTTTCATTCCAATAATATTTCCAATTTTGGAAGGTAACGATTTGAAAAACCAAATATGAACAACTGGAACTGCAAGATTGATATGTCCCATTCGTTCGCGTCTTACACTTTTTAAGATAACTTCAACACCGCAACGATCACAAACAATTCCCTTATATCTAATACCTTTATATTTACCGCAAGCACATTCCCAATCTTTTACAGGTCCAAAAATCTTTTCACAAAAAAGACCGTCTTTTTCTGGTCTGAATGATCTATAATTAATTGTTTCCGGTTTTGTAACTTCCCCATGTGAACGTGAAAGAATATCATCCGGACTTGCTAAACTTACAGTTAATTTATCAATATGCTTAACTTTAGCTTCTTGATTTCTAAATCTCATTAAACTTTCTCCTTAAAACACAAAATAATTTAGTTTTAATTAGTTTACTTTAATATCAAGGCCTAAACCTTGAAGCTCTTTAATTAACACATTAAATGATTCAGGCACGTTTGGTTTGCCTAAATTTTCACCTTTTACAATAGCTTCATAAGTTTTAGCTCTACCAGTAACATCATCACTTTTAACGGTTAAAATTTCCTGCAGAATATGTGCTGCTCCATAACCTTCAAGCGCCCAAACTTCCATTTCTCCAAATCTTTGTCCACCAAATTGTGCTTTACCACCCAATGGTTGTTGAGTAATTAAAGAATATGGTCCAATTGATCTGGCATGAAGTTTATCTTCAACCATATGACCTAATTTAAGCATATAAATATATCCGCAAGTAACTTTCTGGTCAAATTTTTCACCAGTTCTTCCGTCATAAAGTGTTGCTTTACTACCAACTGGAAGTTCAGCCTTTTCTAAAAACTCATCAACATTTGTATAGCTTGCACCATCAAAAATTGGAGTTTCAAATTTAATTCCTAATTTTTTACCAACCCATCCTAAAGCTGTTTCATAAAGTTGACCAAGATTCATACGAGACGGTACGCCTAATGGATTTAAAACTATATCAACCGGAGTTCCATCTTCATGATAAGGCATATCTTCAACAGGAACTATTTTAGCAACAACACCTTTATTTCCGTGTCGACCAGCCATTTTATCACCAACGGAAAGTTTTCTTTTTTTAGCAACATAAACTTTTGCTAATTGAACAATTCCCGGCGGTAATTCATCTCCACTTTGAATATTTGTTTTTTCTCTTTTAAATTCTTCATTTATATCAGATAGCACATTAAAATAGTTTACAAATACTTTTTTAACTAATTTATTATCTTTGGAATCTTTATACCAATCTTGAGTATAATCTAATTTTGCAACATCAGAAATACCTGGGAAAGTAGAATCTTTAATAACAGTTCCATTTCTAAGAACTACTGAACCATCTAAATCTCTAATGCCTACTGTGGTTTTACCTTCACCAATTTTGGTAAGTTTAGCCACCAATTTTTTATAGTGATTTTCAGTCGATTCTTGATTTTTCTTTTCAAGTTGATCTATTTCTTTTTTCTCAATTTTTTTAGATTCAGCATCTTTTTTCTTTCTGCTAAAAAGTCTAGTTTTAATTACAATTCCTTTTAATCCAGGTGGTGCTTTTAGAGATGCATCTTTAACATCACCAGCTTTATCTCCAAATATCGCTTTCAATAATTTTTCTTCTGGTGTCGGATCAGATTCACCTTTCGGTGTAATTTTACCGATTAAAATTTCACCTTCTTGTACAATTGCACCTTCGCGAATTATTCCATTTTCATCAAGATTTTTTGTAGCTTCTTCGCTAACATTTGGAATATCTCTAGTTAATTCTTCTTCACCTCTTTTTGTTTCTCTAACTTGAAGTTCAAATTCTTCAATATGAATTGAAGTGAATGCATCCTCCGCAACCATTTTTTCACTAATAACAATAGCATCCTCAAAATTGTATCCGTTCCAAGGCATAAATGCTACCGAAACATTTCTTCCAAGAGCAAGTTCTCCACCCTCAATTGCTGGTCCATCTGCAAGAACTTCACCTTTTTTAACTTTTTGTCCAATTTTAACAACTGGGATTTGGTTAAAACAAGTTTCTTGGTTTGTTCCGGTAAATTTGGTTAATTTATATTCAATTCTTCTTTCATCATCAAAATTAGCGATTGCTTCTTCACTATCTGAATCAATATCATATTTAACGACAATTGTTTTAGCATCAACATATTCTACCGTTCCCAAGTCTTCAGCAACAATCACCGAGCGCGAGTCATGAGCTACAATTTGTTCCATTCCGGTTCCAACAATTGGAGCTTGTGGTTTTAAAAGTGGAACAGCTTGACGTTGCATGTTTGAACCCATGAGAGCACGGTTAGCATCATCGTGTTCTAGAAAAGGAATTAGAGCTGCTCCAGCGCTTACAATCTGAGAAGGTGCAACATCCATAAAATGAACCTGATCAGGAACAACTACAGGAAATTCACCTTTATAACGGCATTTTACCCTCGGATTTATAAATTCACCTTTTTCTGTAATTGGAGCATTTGCTTGAGCAATTGTAAATGCATCTTCTTCATCAGCATTTAGGTAATGAACTTCTTTAGTAACTTTTCCATCTTTAACTTTTCTATATGGAGTTTCTAAAAATCCATAATTATTTACACGAGAATAAATTGTTAAGGAAGATATAAGACCAATATTAGGACCTTCTGGAGTTTCAATTGGGCACAATCTTCCATAATGTGAATGATGCACATCACGGACTTCAAAACCAGCTCTTTCTCTGGTTAATCCACCTGGACCAAGTGCAGAAACTCTTCTTTTGTGAGTTAATTCTGATAATGGATTTGTTTGATCCATAAATTGTGAAAGTTGGTTTGTACCAAAAAATGCATTTATTACACTACTCATTGTTCTAGCATTTACCAAATCTTGCGGCTGCATATTTTCAGTATCACGCATGTTCATACGTTCTTTTATAGTTCGAGCCATTCTTGCTAGACCAACATTATATTGTTGCATTAGCTGCTCACCAACTGTTCTTACACGTCTATTTCCTAAGTGATCAATATCATCAACGTTTACATTTCCAACTTTTAATTTAATTATACTTGCCATAATAGCAACTATATCTTCTGGAGTTAGAACTGTTTTATTTAAGGGAATATTTAATCCTAATTTATCATTCATTCTAAATCTGCCAACTTCACCAAGATCATATCTTTTTTCATTGAAGAACAATTTATCAATTAGTGATTCTGCAGTTTCAACGTCTGGGGCTTCGCCTGATCTAAGTTGTCTATAAATTGCAAAAAGAGCTTCTTCTTTTGTTTTTGAAGTGTCTTTTCTAATAGTATTTAAAATTAAATTTTGATCTTGACTTGATTCCGAATTGATCAATTTTATTGTTTTCAGACCGGAATCTTGTAAATTTTCAATAATTTCTTCAGTTAATTCTTCATCTTTAGCTACAAATATTTCACCAGTTGCTGTATCAATTAAATCTTCTGCAGATAATCTTCCTACAAATGTTTCATCTAATCCACTAATTTTCTCTTCAATAATTAAATTAAATAATTTTAAAATTTCTTCATCAGTTGTGTAATTTATTGCTCTAAGCAATGTTGATGCTGGAAATTTCTTTCTTCTATCGATATAAACATACATTACATGATTTATATCTGTTGCAAATTCAACCCAAGAACCTCTAAATGGAATGATACGAGCCGAATAAATTGGTGTTCCATTTGGATGAACTGATTGTGAAAATGCCACACCGGGAGATCTGTGTAATTGACTTACAATAACTCTTTCAGCACCATTTATTATAAATGTTCCACTATTTGTTAAAAATGGAAGATTTCCTAAATAAACATCTTGTTCAACCGAATTAACATATTCCTCTGTTTCATCATCTTTGGTAGATAATCTTAATTTTGCTTTAAGAGGTGCTGCATAAGTTAATCCTCTTTCTTCGCATTCATTTAAGGAATATCTTGGTTTTTCAATATTGTAACTTATGAAATCAAGCCGATAAAATTCCTTATTATCAAATATTGGAAAATTGGAAATAAATGTTGCTTGTAAACCTTTGTTCTCCCTTTTTTCCGGAGGCACACCTAATTGTAAGAATTCTTCAAAAGATTCTAATTGAACATTTAATAAATCCGGAATATCTACCGTAGGTATAATGGAGGCAAATGTGATACGATTATTTTTCTTGTTAATTTTATGTTTCTCCAAGCCGATACCTCTCAAAAGAATTAAACTAAAAATTTGTTTTTAAATGCACGGAAGTGGTAATGCGTTTTTTCACATTACCACTTCGAATATTTTGGAATAAATAGTTAAGAAATACTATTTAAGTTCAACTGATGCACCTGATTCTTCAAGTTCTTTCTTAATTTTTTCAGCTTCATCTTTTGAAACACCTTCTTTAACTACACTAGGAGCACCATCTACTAAATCTTTAGCTTCTTTTAATCCTAATCCAGTATGAGCTCTAACAACTTTAATTACGTTGATTTTTTTATCACCGAAAGCTGTTAAAACTACGTTAAATTCTGTTTTTTCTTCAACTACTGCAGCAGCTTCACCAGCAACAGCAGCGCCAGCCATCATCATTGGAGCAGCAGCAGTTACACCAAATTCGTCTTCCAAAGCTTTTTTTAATTCTGAAGCTTCGACTAATGTTAATGCTTTAATTTTTTCAACAATTTCAGTTATTTTCTCAGACATTTTTTTATCTCCTATCGATTACATTACTTTAATTTCTTTTTATTATGCAGCTTTTTGTTTACTGATTTCA
>JBGSKB010000286.1:0-4763 GCA_041741395.1 Melioribacteraceae bacterium | reverse complement strand
GGAATCAATAAAAATCAAGTTATTGATCTTACAAATTTTTTACAAAATAATGGAACTTTAGATTGGGAAGTGCCTGACGGAGAATGGACAGTAATGCGTTTTGGCATGCGGAATAATGGTGCCATCACTCGCCCGGCACCTCAACCAGGTCTTGGTTTTGAATGTGATAAGTTTGATACAACTTCGCTCAATATCCATTTAAATGAATATGTTGGAAAACTTATTAACAAAGTAAATCCAAACTCCAATTCCTTGGGTGGATGGAAAATGCTTCATATGGATAGTTGGGAAATGGGAGCACAAAACTGGAGTACACACTTTAGAAAAGAGTTTTTAGATCGACGTGGATATGATCCTTTACCATTTCTGCCAGTTTATAGTGGGATGATTGTTGAGTCGAAGGAAAAAAGTGAAAGATTTCTGTGGGATCTTCGAGTTACTTCTCAAGAACTTGTTTTTGATAATCATATTCGTCATTTAAAAAAAATTGGTAAAAAGTATGGATTCCGATTATCAATTGAACCATATGATATGAATCCAACTTCTGACCTTGAATTAGGTGTTCTTGCAGATATACCAATGTGTGAATTCTGGAGTAAAGGTTATGGATTTAATACTTCATTCAGCTGTTTTGAGGCATCATCAATTGCAAATCTTTTAGGAGTAAATGTTGTTCAATCTGAATCGTTTACGGCAAACCCTGGTGAAAACTGGAAACTTTTTCCGGGTGCATTAAAGAATCAAGGTGATTGGGCTTTTGCAACGGGGATCACTAAATTTTTCTTTCATACATTTGCTCATAAATCAATTGGAAACCAATATCGTCCTGGTATGACGATGGGACCATATGGTGTTCATTGGGATAGAGGTCAAACTTGGTGGCCAATGGTTTCTGAATATCATAAATATATTGCTCGATGTTCTTATATGCTTCAGCAGGGAAGAAAAGTTGCAGATATTCTTTATTTAATTCCCGAAGGTGCACCGCATGTTTTTCAACCGCCAACTTCAGCTTTGACCGGAAACGATACTATTCCCGACCACAAAGGTTATAATTTTGACGGCTGCCCACCGAATTTTTTTATTTCAAAAGCAAGTGTAGTAGAGAATAAAATTGTTTTTCCGGGAGGGGCTTCATATAATGTTTTAGTTTTACCTTTTTGGAAAACAATGACACCGGAATTGCTTTCAAAGATTGGATCGTTGATTAAAGATGGAGCAACCGTTATAGGAATACCACCTTTACAATCTCCAAGTTTAGTTAATTATCCAAATTGTGATATATTTATCAAAACAGAAACTGAAAAAATTTGGGGACAAAAAGAACTCCCGCTAAAACTTAGTGAACGCAAATTTGGAAAAGGAAAAATATTTTGGGGATCCGAACTTGTTACAAAAGATTCAAATGAAATTTATCCAAGCTATGATTTAACGGCTAATATACTGAAGCAAATTGGAATTGGCGAAGATTTTATTTCATCCAGCACAATTCGTTATGTGCATTACAAAACCAATGATCGCGATATATATTTTGTGTCTAATAGCTCAAATAAAAATATTGAGGTAGATTGTTTTTTTAAAATAAAAAATAAGGTACCTCAATTATGGGATCCAATAACATCAATAATTCAATACAATACAAATTATCAAATTCAAAATGAATATATATCTATTCCAATATCATTTAGTTCTTATCAAAGTTTTTTTGTTGTGTTTAGTGAAAAGGATAATACGACATTAATTTCAAAGTATTCTAAGAAAAATGAAAAATTTGTTAAGTCAGAAAAAAATATTATAGGCGATTGGAATATTTCATTTGATCCCAAGTGGGGAGGTCCGGAAAAAGTTGTTTTTTATAATCTTGATGATTGGTCAAAAAGAACTGAGGAAGGAATAAAATATTATTCCGGAACTGCCGTATATAAAAAGAATTTTGATTTGAATGAAAATGATCTTGACTCACATGAATTATTTTTGGAATTAGGAGAAGTTCATAATATTGCGCGTGTTAGATTGAACGAAAAGGACTTGGGTATTGTTTGGACTGCACCCTTGCAAATTGATATAACAAAATCAGTTAAAACTGGAATTAATTACTTAGAAATAGAAGTCACTAATTTATGGGTTAATAGACTAATTGGTGATGAACAACTTCCATTCGATGGAGTTATAAATGGTGAATGGCCCAATTGGCTTCTTTCAGGCAAGCAACGAACAAGTGGAAGATTTACTTTTACAACGAGTACTTTTTATAAAAAAGATTCTGTATTGTTAAAATCCGGTTTGATTGGTCCAGTAAAAATAATTTTACAAAAAAAGATTAATGATAATTAGTAAGCATTTTGATAGTGTATTGATTTTTTATTTAAAGGATTTTTTAATGCAAACTAAATTAAAACTAATCTGATGAAAAAATGAAAAAGACAATTTTGTTTTTGTTTATTTTGAGTGTATTTTACTTTTCTCAACAGAAGGAAAAGGGTTCAATAATTGTTCCCTCCCAAAGCATAACAATTTATTCTGATAAAAAACCATCAGCTAAATATCGATTGAATGTAAGATATGAAGGAATTGTATATAAACATGGCAGCGGCCCAGATAGTTGTGATTATTTAGGGGCACGAGATATTTGGATCTGGAAATATAAGAATATTTATTATATGCATTATGATGGTGCTGGACCTAAAGGCTGGCTTACATGTATTGCTGTTAGTAAAAATCTGAAAGAATGGGAATCCAAAGGTAAAGTAATTGATTTTGGTAAAATTGGTAGTTCTGATTGTGCTTCTTCATCTTATGGAACTGTTTATTATGATGGAAATAAGTGGCATATGTTTTATCTTGGAACACCAAACACATCAGAAGCCCCAAATTTTGTTCCGGCGTTTCCATACTTAACCATGAAAGCCGAAAGTAAATCTTTATTGGGACCTTGGAAAAAGCGATATGATATTATTCCATTTACAATTGAACCCCAAACTTACTATTCTTCAACTGCAAGCCCAGGATTTATTTTAAAACAAGGCAGTGAATATTTGATGTTTTTTCAGCAAGTATAGATAAGCCTATTACGAGGACAATAGGTATTGCAAGAACAATGAACTTAGAAGGGAGGTGGAAACTGGATAAAAACCCAATAGTTTCTTCAGAAGAACAGATTGAAAATTACTCTATTTATTTTGAAAAATCAAATAAAACTTATTTTTTATTTACAAATCATGTTGGGCTAAAAGATAATAGTGAATATACAGATGCAATTTGAGTTTATTGGACCCATGATTTAAATTTTTGGAATTCGGAGAATAAGGCTGTTGTATTGGATTCAATTAATTGTAAATGGTCGAAAATTATTGGTCTCCCGTCAGTTGTAGAAGTTGGAAAAAAATTAGCAATTCTTTATGATGGCAAATCAGATTTTGGAAAGTCTGTTAATATCAAAACACATATGGAAAGAGATATTGGTTTAGCTTGGTTAGATTTACCTTTAGTTCTTCCCCAAAAAAAATATTAGAAAACGAAAAATAATATTAAATGTTGTTTATGAAAATTGAAATCGAGCATAATAAAATCAATAATAGCAAAAAGTAAAATTTTATAAATATTAATTTATTTTTTTTAAGTATTAAATTAATAAAGGCTCTATCAGAATGAATAAATTTATTTTAAAAGTATTGTTACTTTTATGTTTTAATTCAAATTTAACTTACCACTATTCACTTATTCATGATATTGAATTTGAGAAAACCAATAACCATTATGAATTAAATTCAGGTTGGGTTTGTAAGAATATTAAAAATGTTAATTTAACAGGATTTGAATTATCTAAAACATCCCATAGTTTAGTCGATTGGCTTCCAGCTACAGTTCCAGGAACAGTATTAACAACCTTACTAAATAATAAATTAATTCCCGATCCATTTTATGGAATGAATAATAAAAGAATTCCGGATATTTATGAAACTGGAAGAGATTATTATACATTTTGGTTTATTAAAGAATTTAGAGAAAAATCTCCAATTGGGATGGAACAAATATGGCTGCATCTTAGAGGTGTTAATTATAGTTGTGATATTTATTTAAACGGACATAAATTAAATAAATTGACGCATTTTGGAATGTTTCTCCGGCAAACATATAATATTACTTCTTTTTTATCCAAGGAAGGTAACAATCGGCTTGCAATAATTGTTTTTCCGCCTGATCCAGTAGGAAACCCAAATGGCGGTCAAGGTGGCGATGGTACAATTGCTCGAAATATAACAAACCAATATGTTGCAGGCTGGGATTGGATTCAGCCAATACGGGATAGAAATACTGGAATTTGGGATAAAGTAACAATTGAAAAAACAAATACAATTTTATTAAAGGATCCTCAAGTAATTACCTTTGTTCCAGGAAAAAGATTTCCTAAAGAATCGCAGGATCCAGTTAAAATAAAAAGTAGTATATATGTTGAGAATCCTACAAAACAATCTATAAAAGGAATCGTAAAATTTATTGCAGGCAATATTGAAGTTAAAAAGCATATTATTCTTAACCCAGAATCAACAGAAAAAATTAATCTTGATGAAATTGTTTTTGAAAATCCTAAAATTTGGTGGCCAAATGGATATGGAAAACAGCCTTTATATCATGTGAAATTTCTTTTTATTGGAGAAGGAAATAATGTATTGGATGAAAAACCCGTAACAATTGGAATTCGAGAAATAAAAACAAAATGGAATAATAATACAAAGAGTAGAGAAATTCTTGTTAATGGACAA
>JBGSKB010000285.1:0-2147 GCA_041741395.1 Melioribacteraceae bacterium | reverse complement strand
AAAAAAGACAGTTGGGTGATATGGAAATTTTTGTGAGGCTTTTTCAAATAATTCTAAAGCTTTTTGGTAATTTTTTTTTTCTAATTCTTTTGAAGCTTCATAAACAATTAAAGGAGATTCCTTGTTAAATTCATAAATGAGAGCAAATTTATCCATAAAAATTATGATTTATTTTCAAAAGCATGTTTTATTGATAATCCGGCAACTGATGAAAATCCAAAGAAAAACATTAAATGAAATGGCAATGCTGCAATTTCAAAAAAGTAAAGAGATGCAAGAACTCCAATTAAGCAATATGCAGCAAGAATAATTTCTACCATAATTGTTGAATTGATTTTACTTGCGGAAATGTAATTTGTATTCTTTTTAATTGTATCAGATTTTTTAACAATTTTAAATTTTGGAGTTCTAACAAATTCACTTTTTCTATTCATCAATCCTTCAAAAACCGCTCTTGAATTATTTACGGCAAAACCCATACTTCCAGCCATAAATATTGGGAACAAAGCCATTTTTTTTCGCCAATCTGTATAAACATCTTTTTGTGCATACAGATAAAACAAAAATGAACTTATAAATGCTAAAACAAATATTGACATTACATTAAAAAATATTGCATAAGGTCCGCTGTTTTTAATAAATACAAGCGGAACATTTAAGATTCCGGCCATAAGAATAAAAGGAAATACAATATTGTTGGTTAAATGAAAAGTTGATTGAACTTTTATTCTAAATGGAATTTTTGATTTCCAAACCATTGGTAATAATTTTTTAGCTGTTTCGATTGCGCCTTTCGTCCACCTAAATTGTTGAGCTTTTAAAGCATTCATTTCTGCCGGTAATTCAGCCGGGGTAGTAAAATCTTTTAAGTAGACAAATTTCCAGCCGTTTAATTGCGCTCTGTAACTTAAATCTAAATCCTCTGTAATTGTATCATCATTCCAGTTTCCAGCATCTAAAATGCATTCTTTTCTCCAAACTCCACCTGTACCATTAAAATTTATAAAAAAGCCAGCACGGTTTCTAATAGGTTGCTCCATAACAAAATGACCATTTAAAGCCAGAGCTTGTATTCTTGTAAGAATTGAATAATCTTCGTTTAAATGTTCCCAACGAGTTTGAACCATTCCAATTTTTGGATTTGTAAAATATTTTAATGTTTTCTTTAGGAAATCCGGTTTAGGTACAAAATCAGCATCAAAAATTGCAATAAGTTCACCGGTTGCAGTTAGTAAACCTTCTTTCAATGCGCCGGCTTTATATCCTTTTCTACTGCTTCTTCTAACTTGTTTAATATCAAATCCTTCTTTTTGTTTTTGCTCAACAATTTTTTTTACAAGATCTACAGTCATATCAGTAGAATCATCAAGAACTTGAATTTCCATCAAATTTTTGGGGTAATCAATTTGGCAGACTGAGTCTATCAATCTTTCTGTAACATATTGTTCATTATACAAAGGAAGCTGAATAGTAACTTTTTTATCACAAATACCTTCTTCTAAATGTTCCGGTATATTGGAAATGTATTTTTTATAATAAAAAAGCATAATTACGCCATGACTTGCAAATACTAGCAAAACAACCATTGTTAGTATGTAAACGATTAAAACTATTTCGTCAAAAACCATTTTATAATTCCAAAAATTATGAAATAAAACTCTTTTCATTAAAAAAGAGTGACTATAAATATACGCAATTTTATTAGATTTTCAATGATTACCAATCCGACACAACAGCAAGTAAAATATCTTCGGATAATTTATCAATGGCATCTTGAATTGCATTATTTCTATTAGTAAAAGTATCTCCGGCATTAGAATAATCCGCATAATCTGAAAAACTTTTCTCAAAAACTGTCTTTTTCATTACAAAATCTTTGTAAACAACTCTTGCATTAATTGTTAATCTAATTGTTGAAACAGTTTCGCCGCTTTGAATTATATTTGGAGATTCCGAAATTGAATTAATTGTACAATCCAAAAGTGCATCAGCTTTTGATTTATCAGTAATTGCGAGCGAATTATCTGTAATAAATTTTTCAATTAATGAACTGGTAAAATTATCAGCCATATTTGGTTCACCTGAACCGCTTCTATCAATGCAATAAGGAATTGCAATTGTTTTTAAATGATCAGGAACTGAAGATC
>JBGSKB010000284.1:0-2053 GCA_041741395.1 Melioribacteraceae bacterium | reverse complement strand
GCTAATGTCGAAATTAAAAGTATTGTAGCCTCTATCTCCCAAATTATCATTCGGTGCTTCCCAAGGACTATCAATTATTACAGCTCCAATTGGGATATTTCTAGTTAGATAACCGTTAATTAAATTCCAGGTTGCATCTTTTGTATTTGCAGCGTCTTCCCAAACCCATGGCTCAAAAACCCATTTTGGTGAAATAGGGGGGTATTGAGTTTGACTAATTACAAGTGAAGTAACAATGAAATGAACCAAAAGAAATATTTTCTTTTTCATATTCACTCCATATTTGTTTCAAAATAAATGATACAAATTTCTTTTAAAATATTTGATTTCAATTAGCAAGTCTGCTTCGGGAGAGAAAATGAGGATTTTGAAAATTTAATGTTAAATTTAATTTCTTACTCTCGGAGTAGAAAAAAAATATCATTTATAAAGTGTAATAATTCTAATTTATTGTCAATAAGATTCTTAATAATAATTATTAAAAAATTTTATAATTAAGCCATTTATTCAATAAAACATAGATTTAATTATATTATTTTCTAGCTATTTCAACAAAATCATCTTTTTGGTTTCGACATATTTTCCGGCTTTGAGTTGGTAATAATAAATTCCACTGGCTAGGTTGCTTGCGTTAAAACTTACTTCAGAATTACTAGGAAGTTGCTTTTGATTTACTAAAGTTGTAACTAATCTGCCAAGAACATCATAAACTTTTATTGTTATATTCCTCAGACTAAAGCTTGCCTGTCCGGCAGGCAGGTCTGAGGCTACATTTGCATTTTCACTTTTCACGTTTGACGTTTGACGTTTCTCGTTTATTGGTATTGAATATCTTATTGTTGTTGTTGGGTTAAACGGATTAGGATAATTTTGTGATAAACTATATTCTGTGGGTAAAATTTTATTTTCAATACTTGTAATTAAGTTTACAAAATTTGCAGATAATTGGCGATTTTTGGTTGCTAAAAAACTATAACTTGTATCTGAAGAAATAATAGATCCATCTTCATCCCAATTTATAAACTGCCAGCCCTCATTTGAAATTGCAATTAAATTAACAAAAGAATTCTTAAAATACTTACCAGTACCAATTACTCTACCAGCTTCCAAAGTATCTAAAATTACAGTGATGTTAAAAACCTCTTTGCCGTTTTGAATTAAATGTAGTTTGGATGATATTCTTGAATTTTTAATAATAATATCGCCGCTTCTTGAAATAGAATCCTTATTTTCTGCAATAAATAATTTAATATTAGAATTACCGAATCCTGAATCAGGCTCGGAGAATATCCAATCGTCACTCTTAACAATTTCCCAATAATCATTTGTTTTAATACTCAAATATTGTAAAGATAAATCAGATCCAACAGTTAAAGTATCTGAAGATACAATTAGAAAATTATTATTCAATTGTGCGCTATTTTGATAACCCGGGGTTCCAAGTGAATCAGAACTTGCCCAATTTGAACTCAAATTATTATCTGAATTGGGATTTATCAATTCCAATGTAGGACCATTTCCGTCCGGTTCCAAAGGCCAAGGAGTTTGATCGGAATATCTGACAGAATCAATTAATTTTCCGTCTTGGTTGTATAATCGTAATAATTCTCCAATGCCAGAAAATCCGAAACCAATATTTCCAATTACTTTACTATTATTTTGGTGTATTTTTAAGAAAGATTCCAAATTACTGCAGATTACTAAGAAATTATAATTTCCAATTAAAGTACCATTGGGGAAAGTGAAAATATGAGAATCATCTTCATCTTTAAAAATCCAATTTGACATATCAATATTCTGATCGGAATTATTAAAAAATTCAATCCAATCATCCGGATCATTATTTTTTATCCCATTGTAATTTATTTCATTTATAACAATTTGAATAAAATCTTTTTTTTGAAAATTTGCAACAATATTATTAACATTTTTTGGAACATAAATAATTTGCTGTTCTGTAGAAACAGTATCGCCAGTCCAACCTATAAATTCATAACCGGGTTTCGAAATTGCTGACGGGTGACTCCGCCGCCCAGCTATAGGGCATCACGCG
>JBGSKB010000283.1:0-3747 GCA_041741395.1 Melioribacteraceae bacterium | reverse complement strand
CAAATCCAAGAAAAATAGATTTGGGAAAAGAAACTGAAATCACTTGTAATGCAGAAGATTTAGATGGTGATGAATTGATTTACGAATGGAAAAGTAATTTTGGAATTATTTCTGAAAATAGTAAAGTAATTACCTGGTCTTCACCAAATATACCTGGTAATTATTTTGTCTCTTGTAAAGTTACTGATGGAAAGGGCGGCGAAGCAATTGACAGCATTTTAATTTCAGTTCGTGATTTTTCAATTATTCAAACTGGAAATTTAATTTGTTTTTATCCGTTTACCGGAAGTTCAAACGATGAAAGTGGAAACAATAATAATGGAATTATTTCCGGTGCAACTTTTACAACGGATCGCTTTGGAAATAACAATAGCGCACTAAGTTTTGATGGAGTAAATGATAATGTAACTCTAACAAATAGCAGTAGCATAAATTTTACAGAAGCAATAACAATAAATTTATGGTTGAATGTAAATACTTTTTTTGAGAGAGAACAATATGTGATATCTCATGGCAATTGGGAAAGACGATGGAAGATTTCTATTTCCAATAACAGATTACGCTGGACTGTTAAAACAAATAATGGAGTTACTGATTTAGACTCGGAAACTTTGTTAAGTGCCAATAAATTATATAATATAACAGTGGTTTATTCCGGCACTGAAATGGAAATTTATCTTAATGGAAAATTAGATGCATTTAAGAATTGGACAGGCGACATACTTACAACTAATATTGATTTAACAATTGCCCAAACTATTCCCGGTGAAACAAGTTTTAATTTAAAAGGGATTTTAGATGATATTAGAATTTATGATTATGCTTTATCATTGGATAAAATAAATGAACTTTATGATTTCTCGACAAATATTGAAAATGAAAAAAATGATATACTTCCTTTATCATCAAGATTATACCAGAATTATCCTAATCCGTTTAACGGACAAACTCAAATTGAATATGATATAAATAATAATTCACTAGTAAGTTTAATTATTTATGATATTTTGGGCCGAAAAATAAACACCCTTGTGGACGAAGCTAAAAATCCTGGCAAATATTATGTTCTTTGGGATTCAAAAGATACAAACGGAAACCAATTATCATCCGGGATATACTTTATAAGATTTAAATCTAATAATTATCTCAACACAAAAAAAATAATATTGCTTCAATAAAAAGATAAAGTTTATTTAAAAATGAAAGTGAATTACTGATTTGGAGATATGTGATAAAGTGAAAAAATTTTTGGAGAATCTTTCGTTAATCTTAATAATAATATTTGTTTTTTTTACAACAACTTCGTCTGGACAAAACCTAAACTTGAGAATTAGAGGAGATAGCTTAAAAGGTTTTCTTGTTAATATTTTTGATGATGAAAAAATATTACTCAATAATACAGAAGAATTTTCATTTGAAATGTATAATCTTGATATGAGTACAACTGCAAATATTCAACATTGGACCGGACAAGAATGGATCGGAGATGAAAAGAAAATCACGCTTAAAAGAGAAACATATATAGAAGAGTTTGATGCATTACTTTCAGTTGAAGTTACTTACAATATTATTAATTCAAATGTAATAAGAAAAACAATCGAGTTATTTCAACCAAACATGCCAAATATGTTTTACATTCTAAATGAAACGAATATACCTGCAGAAAAACCAACTCGTTATGTAACATTTGAATATGATGATTTCCCGGGTGGATTAGTTCATGAGATATTTCCTTCAGTAGGTTTTGTTACTTCAGATAATTTTACAGTTGGCTTTTTAACCAATGCCGGATATAAAAATCATTATACAAGAAATACAAGACGCAGAGTATTGCGTGGTGGTGGATTTGTTGGAATGAGAAGACTTGCGGATGTAAATTTATTTTCAATTGCAACAGTTTCTGAGAGAGAAAATAATATTGATTATATAAAACAAACCATTGGTGAATTGTATAATCTTGATGCTGGCTCAGAAACTTTATTAGAAACATATCAAGGATTTGAAAAGATTGGCGATACAGAAATAAAAGTAGAAAAAGAAATTATTTCTATCAATGGTAATTGCAATGGAAGATCCGGAATAGAATTTATTGCGCCATTAAAAGATCAAAAAATATACACTATTTCTTTTTTATGTAAAGGTAATACGGGCGTTGCGTTAAAATTGTTCAGAATTAAAAATGGAAAAAAAACAATTGAGTTGGAACACGGAATAAAATACATAGATAGTTTTAATACCTCAGAAAATGAGTGGACAACTTTTAAAGGCAGCATCTTGGTCCCCTATATTGAAAATGATTCGGTCTCCTTGTTTATTGGTTCACTGTCAAATTATGAATGTAATTTGCAAATTAAAGATTTAAAAATTGTTGAACATCAAGCAAAATCAGAACCATACAACATACTTCCGCTTGGTGAAAAAGTTGAAAATACAACTTTCATTTTTGTCGAACCTTGGAAATCACAGCAGCAGTTTATGATTTCTTCTCAGTCACGTTTAGCTGAAGGAAAAGAATTTAAGGGCTCATTAATTGAGAAAATGTTGTATTCAAATCTAAATATGCTAACATGGATAACTGACACAAGAGATTTTACACCTTTCAATGTTCCGAATATGAATTATGCTCCAGATATGTATAATAGAGATTCTTTTTTTGCTTGTGTTGCGACTTATAACAAAGAATTAAATCTATCAATTTGGAAAAAGTGGGGAAACACTCAGACAGATAAAGGTGCGATTGGAACTATCATCACTCCCTTGATGGGTTCCATAGAGGCAAAGGATAATGAAGCAACAATTGAATGGCTTATTTGGGCACTACTTAACAAACGTAGATTTGGTATTTCACTACCTCAAGAAAAAATTAAAAAAGCTGTTGATTATGTTTTGAATGAATTTGATCATAACCGTGATGGAAAATGCGAATCACATTTTTCTTTAAGTCAAGTTGATATTGTTGATTTTAATCCTAAAACGGATCGACTTGGAGTAAATCAAGGTATGCTGGCAATAGCATTAAGAACAATTAAAGAATTGGGCTTTGAAATATCAGAAGATTATATTCTAAAGGCAGAAAATGAATATCGCAATTTTTATGATGAAAAAAGAAAACATATATTATTCGATAAAAATTATCCTGAAATAATTACTTATACTGATCTTGAACCGGAATTCTTTTCCTTATGGTTGTTCAATAGAGCGATTCTAGATAATGAAATGGTGATCAACCATTTAGAGCAAATCCCACATCTAAACAAAGTTGCTGAATCACCAAATCCCGAATATGGAACAACATCTCCAATTTGCGTAAGATTAACCAATGATGAAATAGGTTTTTCTTATCTTACATCAGATTACCAACCCTTTGGAGAATTTGGAAAAAATAATTATGCAGATGGTAAAAGAGATGGGTTTTATTACAATGGCGGGAGTTGGTTTAGAGCAGAGTATTGTGCTTATGTTGTTGGACTAAAACATGGTTGGACTAAAGCAGTAAAGTTAATTGAAAATAGAGTTTGGGCAGAAATTTATTTAAATCCTAAATGGCCGTTTAGTAAAGAATTTATTCCAACAAAATATACTTCCACAGATAGCTGGTGGACATCCACAAGAGGATTATGTTGGAATGTTTTTATATTAATGGCAAATGAAGTGGCTGGATTTAGAACTCCTGAAATGGATCCGGATTACAATAGAATAAATACGAATTAAATAAGGATTAAAATGGCTGAAGTAGTACTTAAAAAT
>JBGSKB010000282.1:0-23318 GCA_041741395.1 Melioribacteraceae bacterium | reverse complement strand
CTTTTATTGTGGGTTTGTTTTTGCAATCAAGGCTTTCTAAAGTTTCTTCAACAACTTTTATGTGATCTTCATAAAAAGGATTTGTAATATCAATTAAATGAATTATAAAATCGGCTTCACGCACAACACTTAACGTACTTTTAAATGAAGCAATTAAATGATGAGGAAGTTTTCTTATAAATCCTACAGTATCGGTTAAAAGAATTTTCTTTTTCGATGATAATTCATAGGCTCTTGTTGTGGAATCAAGAGTTGCAAATAATTTGTTTTCTGCATAAACCGCGGCGTCTGTCAATAAATTTAATAAAGTTGATTTTCCCGCATTTGTGTAGCCAACAAGAGTTGCTTTAAGTATTTCCCCTCTTCCCATACTTGTAGTTTTTTGCTGCGATTCAATTTTTTTTAATTTTTCTTTTAACAAACTAATTCTTGTTCTGATAATTCTTCTATCGGTTTCTATTTGTGTTTCACCGGGACCTTTTGTTCTTATTCCCCCATATTGTTTTGATAAATGCGTCCACGCTCTTGTTAATCTTGGCAATAAATATTGAAGCTGTGCAAGCTCAACTTGAGTTTTAGCTTCATTAGTTTTTGCATGCTGAGCAAAAATATCTAAAATTAATCCGGAACGATCTACAACTTTTCTATTTATTAATTTTTCCAAATTTCTTAACTGAGTTGGAGTTAAATCATCATCAAAAATTATTATCGTGATTTCATTCATTTCCGCAAGTTCAGCAATTTCTTCAGCTTTACCCTTGCCAATATAAAAAGCCGGATCCATTTTACTTTTATCTTGAACAATCTTCAAAACTGTTTCAGCACCAGCTGTTTCGGTTAACATTTCCAGCTCAAGCAAATGCTCTTGAATTCTTTCATCAGAAATATCTCTTGTTTTTAGAGCAACAAGAATTGCTTTATCTATTACAACTTGTGTAATTTCAATCATAAATTAATTCTGGGATAAATTCATTAAATCTTTTTTTGAACTTCTTGCAACAAACATTTCAATTAAAGCAATTAAAAATGATAATAATAAAAATAACTTCCATAACTCAGTTCCAAATCTGGCTTTTGTTATTTTGTTCAAATAATCTTCATTGAGGTTAACAATTGAAAAATTTTGGTCAAACATTTTTTTGTAAAAATTATTTAAACTATCAACTTCAATTTTTCTTAAATCAGATTCTTGTGGAATTAAATTAACACTTGCAAAATCAGCTAATTTGTTATTGCTTAAAAATTTATAAATTCCTGCAGATTTTGTTTCAGTAAAATTTATTACTTCTTTATTTATTTTTTGCACGTTAATTTTTTCATTTCCACTTGGAGTAAAAATATCAAGAATTGGAAATTTATATTTTTTAGTTTCCAAAGAAATTACATCGCCAACAAAGAAATATTTATCACTTTGATTTGTAGTTAAATATAAAATAATTCTTGTAATTAAAGGAGCAAAAATACTTTTGATAGGAAAATTTCCTGATTGAATATCCGGAGAAGAATTGAAAAATATAATTTTACCTTTATTAAATTCTGATTCACCTAAGAAAAGATTTTCATCATTCAATTTTATAATTGTTTTTATTTTTTGCTGTGCATTAGATTTTAGATATTTGTAAATATTTGGAGATTCAATCTGTTGCTTATTTTTATTTGGAAATAAACTTTGGAACAATGGATGTGAAAAATCTACAAATCCAAATTCCGCAAAATTTAAATTTGTATTTTCTATCGAAATGATTTTTTGCGCCAATGGCAAATTTATTTTTCTTAGTAAGTTATTTAGTTTGTTTAAATCCGGATTTGAATTTGGGAAAAGTACAACTTTTCCACCAAAGGACAAATAATTTGAAATTAAATTTGGTTCAATATTTCCAGAAGTTGCCAAGAACACAATATCAAAATTATTTAATGCAATAAAAGAAATATTATTCAAAGGTTTTTGAGTAACATCAAATCTTCCCGAACTGCTTGCTGAATTTATTGCTGAGTTTAAAAATTGAATATCATTTGGCGTCTCATATAAAAGTAATATTTTAATTTGCTCCAAAACTTCAAAGTTTAAATAACAAATATTGTCTTCAATAATATTATCATCTTCAAGTTCAACTTTTGTTTCAATTAGTCCGGGCGAATTTAAAGTAGTTTCAAAATTTATTAATTTTATTTGATTTGCTTGAAGGGAAATATTTTGCTGAGAAACTTTGTCATTATTAATTAAAAGTGAAACGGATAAATCATTTACTTGATTTTGTGAATTATTAGAAACATCAACAGAAAAATTCAGCGGTTTGTTTATTTCAATAATTGAATTATTTAAAACCAAATTTGAGACTGAATAATTTTCTGGATTATCCGCGGATAAATCAAAAGAATAAACTTTAATATTGTCATCTAAAGTTTTTTGGAGAGAATCATTTTTTTGCGAAAAAGTACTTTTTTGAAAATCTGAAAAAACAAAAATCTCTTTATTAATATTTTGAGATTTGACTAATATATTTTTTGCAGATTCAATAACCTTACTAAATGGTTTTGTAATTTGGGATAATTGTAGTTCTTCCAAAATTTGTAATGCATTCGTCTTGCTCGTTGTATTTTTAATAGAATCAGAAGTTGTGATAAAATAAAAATCATTGCCATCATCAATTTTATTAATTATATCTTTAATAATTTTTTTGCTCTGATTGAAATTTGAACCTTTGTCGGTAACATATGTCATGCTTAGTGAATTATCTAAAACAAAAACCGTACTAGATTTAGCAGATGATGAGGGACCAATAATATTTGTTCCTTCAAGTGTTGGCCGTGCAAAAGCCAGTACAAGTAAAATTATTAGAAGTGTTCGTAAAAAAAGCAACAGCCATTGCTTAATTTTTATCTTTTTAATTTTTGATTTCTGGAGTTCTTTTAAAAATGCTAATGTGCTAAACTCAACTTTTTTAAGTTTTCTGAAATTTAATAAATGAATTAATATTGGAATTGAAGCGGCAAGCAAACCCAATAAAATTGTGGGATTTAGAAAAACCATTAAATATCCAATCGCTTTTTTTCAGAAAGGTAATTAATATATTTTTTTAATTTGCGCACCGCGAAAATAGTGCAGTAAAATTTCATCAAAGTGATAACCTTTTTCTCCCATTACCGCAGCTCCAATCTGACATAATCCAACTCCATGACCCCAGCCGGCACCAATAAGTTTAAAACTTGTTGGAATATTATTTTGGAGTTCACCTTTCTCAACAATAAAAGCTGAACTATACAAATGTGACATTGAAAGATACTTTCTTATTTCTAATTCTTTTCCAATGATAAATGATTTTAATTTACCAACAATTTTTAGCTTTATAATTCTACCGGAATTGCCTCTTAAAATTGGAATTAAATCAACAATTTGACCAAAATCAATCCCACTTTTTACTTTAATAATATTTGAAATTTCTTCTTGAGTGTAATTTATACTCCATCTATAAAAATCAGTAGTTGTTTGATCATAATTATTTAAGACTTGTTCCAATATTTTAGAATCATTTGTATTGCAAAATGCAACTGGGGAATTTCTAATCCATTTTATTGCAGAATTTTCATTGACTAAATTTGTGTCATATCCATCTGGCTCAAATTTGTAATCAACAAAAGACTTTAGATAAGGATGAGGTACATTTTCCCAGACATTTTCAAAAGTTTCTGACATACCACCGCATGATTTGGAAAAACGTGTGTCACAAATATCGTCATCGTACTGTAAAATTAATCCATTAGTAGCACTTACGGCTAACTCGGCATTATGAGCATAATTTTTTGTAATCCCCTGGTAACGTTGACAGTGGTCATCAGCGCAAACATCAAATAAATTGTGATCTTCTCTATCATACCATTTAATAATTTCATCTTCCGTAATAGTCTCGGAATTAAAATATTTTTCTTTTTGATTCAATTTCGAACGTTTTTCCATTTGTGCCAAAAGCCAGCTTCGCGAAATAATAGCATGGGCTTTTAATAGTTCAATAGAACTTGTTGGACTCATTTCTGAAGAAATTACACTTTGCAAATAATGCTCAACCGGAATAATATTTATAATGGTGAGTTTATTATCTGCAACAATTATTTTTAATTTTCCAGAAAACTGCTGATTTCGTTTTTGTTCCCAATGGAAATTTAATCCGATTGTTACATTTTTTAAGAGAAAAGTGTCAGAATTTTCATCGGTCGGAGTAAATATAATTTCTTCAATTGCATAAATTTTATTGTTGCTTGTTGTTATATTAATTAACCCATTCTCAATTTTTGCTGCAATATTTCCATTAAAAAGTTCAGAAGAAAAATTTGCAAAAAAATCACCATAAAGTATAAATTCAACAGATTCATCTGAAAGTATTGCTACGCTTACGTTTGGTTCTTTTTTCATCTTGATTAAAACAAATATTGTGAGTGATAAAATACAATTTATATAAAGACATATCAAATTTAATAAAACATTATAAAGCCTATTATATGATGGAAATATGCCATCGAATCTGTCAGAAATTGAATTTAAATTTTTAGAATATACTAATCACGCATAATTTATTTTATTATCAAATAAAAAATAATTGAATATCTAAAATAAAATTATTAAAATAAGTAGGTATTAATAATATTAAAAAGTAAAAAACTTTTACAAAATTTATTTAACAAAAACATAGAAAGGTTTGATTAAAGTATCCAAAATATTTCCAATAGTTTTCTTTATAATTATTCAGATAAGTTTACAAAACCAGTTTTGTCAAAATGTGCAACTCTCTGAAATAATGTTCGTTCCCTCTTCAGAAAATTCAGAATTTATTGAAATAAAAAACATTTCAAATTCAGACACAGTTGATTTGTCCGGATTTAAAATCAAATACCACACAACTACAGCAGATGAAATAATATCAAAAGAGAATAACTATTTTCTTTTGCCAAATCAATTTGCAATAATTTTTGAAGCTGATTATGATTTTCAAAATGGAATTTATAAGGGAATAATTCCCAGTGATATTTTAGTATTTATTCTAGATGATAACTCTTTTGGAAGTACCGGAATGGCCAATACAAGTGATAGAGCAATTTATCTTTTAAACTCCGTTGGTGATACACTTGACACTTATACATATTCAGCAAATAATTCACTTGGAATTTCTGATGAGCGAATTTTATATGATAAAAATGATTGGGAAAATTCACTAATATTGAATGGAACACCGGGATTTAAAAATTCAACATCTCCTAAAGAATATGATTTGTCAATATCTGAAATCACTTTTTCAAATCGCAATGTAATTATTGGAAATGAAGTTACAATAAAAATTAAAATAGAGAATCTTGGAACAAAACCAGCTCAACAATTTATCTTCAATTTATACAAAGATGAAAACAAAGATAGCATTCAACAGATAAATGAAATAATTTCCACAAAAATGTTAACAAATTTAGATTCATCAGAAATATTAATTCTTGAAGAAATAATTTCAAATATTACGAAAGGTGAAAATCATTTTTATGTTGAAATTATTTATGATAATGATGAATTATTGTCTAATAATAAAATGATTGGAAAGATTAATGGGATAGAAATAAATGAGTCGAGAGGTGATATAATTATTAACGAAATTATGTAT
The DNA here is from genome assembly GCA_041741395.1 of Melioribacteraceae bacterium. GTDB lineage: Bacteria > Bacteroidota > Ignavibacteria > Ignavibacteriales > Melioribacteraceae. The sequence continues at coordinate 17,679 of JBGSKB010000282.1, read as the reverse complement.
GCGCCTATAAATGAAGAAACTGAGTGGATTGAACTTTATAACAAAAGTGATAAAGATATTCTAATTGATAATTACAGAATAGCCGATAAAAACGATACCATAATATTTAAAAACCCATATTTATTAAGGTCGAAACAATATGTAATAATTACTGAAGATATTGTTATTCAAAATATTTATCCAAATTTGACAAATTTGTTAATTACGGATTTACCAACTTTAAATAATACAAATGATGAAATAATTTTAATGGATTCACTTTTTAGAGTAATTGATTCTGTTGCGTATTCTTCAACATGGGGTGGATTAAATGGAAATTCACTTGAGAGAATTAATGAAAATGATGACTCGAATAATCCATCAAATTGGAAAAGTAGCGAATATCCAACTCCCGGAAAGTTTAACAGCGTTTCACCAAAGGAATTAGATCTTAAATTTGATTTATTAAAGTTCACATTTAATAATACTTCGATCGGCGAAAAAATTTATTTATCAGCGAAAGTAAAAAATATTGGAAAGCAAACAAACACTTTTTCAATTCAATTGTTTGATGACAATAATTTAGATTTTATCGCTGATAATATAATTGAAGAAAGTTCAATGCTAACACTTAATTCAAACGATTCAATTCTTTTTACGTTTAATTATGCTGCAACATTTAAAGAAGTTGAGCAAAATTATTTTGTAAAAATTAATGTAAATGATGATGACACTACAAACAATTCTCAATGGATAAATATTTATCCCGGATATGAAAAATCAACAATAGTAATAAACGAAATTATGTATTCTCCGCAAAATGATGAACCGGAATGGATTGAAATTTTTAACAGAAGTGAAAATAGAATCAATCTTTTTAACTATAAAATTACGGATGAAAGTTCAACAGCAGAAATAATAAATCTTAATTCTTTTATTGATTCGAAAAATTACTTAGTAATCGCTGATGATAGTTTGTTTTTTACAAAATATCCAAAAGTAAAAAATGCTATTGTTTTAAATTTGCCGACTCTAAATAATTCTGAAGATAAAATTGTTATAAGAGATTCGCTTTTGCGAATGATTGATTCTGTGGAATATTTTTCAAATTGGGGAGGAATTAATGGAAATTCTCTTGAAAGAATTGATTCAGAAGTTGAATCTCTCAACCAACTAAATTGGGGTGAAAGTAGATTTCCAACTCCGGGAGAAATTAATAGTATTGCAAGAAAAAATAAAGATGTAACAATTGATACAATTTTTATTCAACCCAAATATTATGTTATTGGAGATTCGATAAGAATTTCATGCAAAATTAAAAATATTGGTAAAGAAGAAATAAATTTTATAATCAAATTATTTGTTGAAGGTAAAAATAATTCTGGAAATAAAATTATTGATGAATCGCAGCAGATTTCACTTCTAAATTTAGATTCAATAATTTTTACATTTGATAAAAAAATTAGAATAACAGATTCAACAGAAAATTATTTCGTCCATCTAAAAGTTTCAGATGATGATTCCACAAATAATGGATTTAATTTTAGCATTTCCCCCGGTTATTCAAAATCATCAATAATAGTAAATGAAATTATGTACTCACCGACGAATGGTGAACCGGAATGGATTGAATTATTTAATAATTCAGATTACAACATAGATTTAAAAAATTGGCTAATTGGTGATGTTTTAACAAAACCAATTTTTAAAGAAATAAGTTTGGAACAATCTATTATTAAATCAAATGAATATTTAATAATTGCAAAAGATTCGGCAATATATAATTATCATAAAATTATTCCTTCGCAAATTATTATAAACAATTTTGCAAACTTAAATAATGACGCTGATGGAATTGTCATCAAAGATAATAGAGGTTTAACAATTGATTCAGTTTTATATACAAATGAAATTGGCAAAAACGGTTTTTCCATTGAACGCATAAATAAAAATTTCAGTTCTACAAATCTAAATAATTGGAAAAGTTCGATAGATATTGAAGGAAGCACGCCGGGACGTGTGAACAGCATTTCACCAAAAAATATTGATGTTGCTATTACAAATTTATTTTCTGTCCCAAACAAACCTATTAAAAATGAATTAGTAAAATTAAAAGTTGAGCTTAAAAATTTTGGTGATTTAGATGCTGAAAATATGAAAATCCAAATATTTTATGGTGATAACTCTGCTTCAAATTTATTAGAAGAAATTATTATTGATAAATTGGATGGACACGATTCACTTTTAATAGAATCTCAAAATCAAATATTTATAAAAGATACTTTATTTATTTCCGCCATTGTTGAATTGCAAAATGATGAGGATATTGTAAATAATTTTATTGATAAAATAATTATAGCCGGATTTAACCAAAATTGTTTACTGATAAATGAAATTATGATAAATCCTTATCAAAATTATCCCAAATGGATTGAGCTAATAAACAATAGCGATTCGACAATAAATTTAAAAAATTGGATGATTAGTAATGGAAGTGAGACTATAATAATTACTCAAAATGATCTTAATATTATGTCAAATGAGTTTTTAATAATTTGTGAAAATTCCGATTCGAATATTTTTAGCTCGGGAACAAATCTACTTTTTTCAAAACTTCCAAAATTAAATATTAAAAAAGACGAAATCGTAATTTATGATTATAGAAATGCAATGATTGATAGTATGAATTATAGTTTTGCTGAATCGATGAAATCAAATATTTCTTATGAACGAATCAGTTTGGAAAAAGAATCAACGGATAAATCCAACTGGACAAATTGCTTAAATTCACTTGGAAGTACACCGGGGAATATTAATTCTATTCTAACACTTCCCAAAAATAATTTTGGAGATTTGATAATTACTGAAATTATGTTTGATCCAAATGAAGACAATTCGGAATATATTGAAATTATTAACACAACCGAAGACCCAATAGAATTAGGCGGTTGGAAAATAAAAATAGATGAAAATCAATATTCACTTTCAGAATATAGTTTTATATTTAATAAAAAAAGTTATTTTGTAATTTCATCGGATTCTTCAATTTACAATAATTATTCATGGTTGCAAGATTATGAAAATCTAAAAATTAAAAATGTAAATTCATTAGGACTAACAAATTCCGGTAAAACAATTTATGTAATTGATAATAAAAATGAAATTATTGATTCAGTTTTTTACTCAGATTCATGGCATAATTCTGCTTTTGAAAATGTAAAAAATATTTCTTTAGAATTAATAAATGTTGAGTTGGACAGAACAAAATCAAACAATTGGAGCAGTTCTGTTAGTAGTTTTGGCGGAACTCCGGGAAGACAAAATTCTATTTTTATTGATAAGAAAATTACGAAAACAAAATTAAATATTTCTCCAAACCCATTTTCACCAGATAATGACGGATTTGAAGATTTTACAATCATAAGCTTCAATCTTGAAGAACCAATTTCGCAAATACGAATTAGAATTTTTGATAGCAGAGGAAGAATAGTTAGAAATCTTAGCAATAATCTTTCGGTTGGTTCATCAGGTGAAATTATTTTTGACGGATTAGATGAAAGAAAAAATCCGCTTAAAATTGGGATCTACATTGTTTTATTTGAAGCAGTAAATTCCAGAAATGCGGTTATTGAAACTCTAAAAGAAGTTGTTGTAGTTGCAAGAAAATTTTGAAATTATTATCCATCTCACATAAATATTCAAGAAATTTTATTAAGTTTGCCAGTTCATTAACTAAAACATAATTGAAATACCGGAAAAAATATGGGAAAAATTATTGCTCTCGCAATGCCAAAAGGCGGTGTTGCAAAAACTACATCTGCCGTTAATTTATCAATAGCTCTAGCAAACAAGCAAAAAAGAACTTTACTAATTGATGCTGATCCTTCAAACCAATGTGCAATTGCTTTTGGCTTACCTGATGATCCCGAAATTGGCAATTTATTTAATGTTCTAAGTTATGTTCAAAATTGTGATGAAGCAATAAACACAACGGAAAACCCATATTTTGATATTCTACCTTTTAAAAATGTTTCTTACGAAGAAGAATTATTTTTAAGTCAATTTAATAATGATACAAAATTATTCGAGCATCAAGTAAAACCCTTTATTTGGGAATATGATTATGTAATAATTGATTGTCCGCCAACTCTTGTAGGAATGACTACAAATGTTTTAAACATTTCGGATTCTGTATTAATTCCGGTAAAATCAAGCATGTTTTCAATTGCTCCAATTCCAAGATTATTAAGCAGAATTGATGCAATTTCTAAAAATGGAAATCCCAATCTACATGTAGAGGGAATTTTTTTAACAATGCATGAACTCAACACAAAAGCATCTTTCGAAGCAAAAAAAGAATTATATAGTCTTTATCCAAATTATATGCTTACAACAGCTATACCAAAAAATATATCGGCAGAAGTTGCTTCATTCAGAAAAGACCCGGTAATTATTGTTGAGCCAAACGCAAGATCATCTAAGGCTTACATACAATTAGCAGATGAAATTATTGAAAAAAATCATTCAATAAATAATGATACTTTCCAAAGTTTTTCTGATACAGAAAATTTAGATGAACTTTAATTTTAACAAATGAAAACAATTCAAAATCATTATGATTTTATAATTATTGGAAGTGGTTTTGGCGGTTCTGTTTCTGCATTAAGATTAAGTGAAAAAGGTTACAAAGTTCTTGTTATTGAAAAAGGGAAAAAATATAAATCAGATGATTTTCCCAAATCAAATTGGAATGTAAAAAAGTGGCTTTGGATTCCCACTTTAAGATTTTTTGGTTTCTTCAAAATTACATTTTATCGACATATTGGAATTTTATCCGGAGTAGGATTTGGCGGCGGATCGCTTGTTTACGCCAATACTCTTCCAATTCCTAAAAAAGAATTTTTCAAATCGGAATCGTGGTCACATCTTAATAATTGGGAAGAAGAATTAAAGCCGTTTTATCAAATTGCAAAAAAAATGCTAGGTGTTGAGAAAAATCCGCAACTTCAATTTGGTGATGATGCTTTAAAATATTTAGCTCTACAAAATAATCAAGAAAAGGAATTTGAACCGACTGATGTTGCAGTGTATTTTTGCAAGCCTAATACAATTGTTCCAGATCCATATTTTGATGGAGACGGACCAGAAAGATCCGGATGTAATTTCTGCGGCGGATGTATGGTTGGGTGCCGTTATAATGCGAAAAATACTTTAGATAAAAATTATTTATTCCTTGCCGGAAAAAAAGGAGCAGAATTTTTAACAGAATCAGAAGTTTATGATGTTAAACCAATTTCAAATAATTCTGAAACTTTATATCAAATAAAATGGAAAACATCGACAAAATTTTTTAAGAAAAAGGCAGAAGTTTATTGTAACGGAGTAATTTTTGCCGGCGGTGTTTTGGGTACAATTCCATTGTTATTAAAATTAAAGAAAACTTCATTAATAAATCTTTCCGATAAAATTGGAAATAATATTCGAACAAATTCGGAAAGTTTACTCGGCGTAACTTCAATAGATAAAGAAAAAGATTTTTCAAAAGGAATTGCAATTGGTGCAATTTATCACACCGATAAATTTAGCCATTTAGAAACAGTTAGATATCCCTCCGGTTCCGGATTTTGGCGAACTCAATTAATGCCAATGTTAGACGGAAATAATTTGTTAATGCGTTTACTAAAAATATTTTGGGAAATAATTTTGCATCCCGTAAAATGGTTTAGAGTTTATTTTATTAAAAATTGGGCTAAGCAAACACAAATATTATTATTCATGCAAACTTTGAACAGCACATTAAGTTTTAAAAAAGGTTTGTTCAGAATGAAATCCAAATTGGAAAAAGGAAATCCGCCGACTGCATTTATTCCGGAAGCAAGAAAATTGGTAAATGAATATAGCAAAATTGTAAATGGTTTTCCCGTTGCATTGGCTTCAGAAACTCTTTTTGGAATTCCTACCACTGCACACATTTTAGGTGGTTCAGTAATGGGAAAAGATAAAACAGAGGGAGTTATAGATAAGAACAATAGAATTTTTGGATATGAAAATTTATATGTTTGCGATGGCTCGGCAATTTCTGCAAATCCCGGAGTAAATCCTTCGTTAACAATTACTGCCTTAACAGAAAGGGCGATGAGTAAAATTCCAATCAAAAATTAAGTTGAGTGAATTTGCACCATTTAAGATTTTATTCTAATCGTTTGTAAATCCAATTCTTCTTTTTGGTTTTTCTTGCGGAGTAATTAACTGATTTATCACTTGAATAATTTGTATAATCTGTTCGTCATGTTCATTTAGTTTATTTTCAAAGTCTTTAATTTTTTGTTCAATTTTTATCTGAGAGGAAAGAATTTCACGCAATTTAACAAAAGCCCGCATTATAAAAATATTAACTTCAATAGCACGTTCACTTTTTAATATTGATGATAACATTGCGACACCTCGTTCCGTAAATGCAAAAGGAAGATGCCTTAATCCTTTTTGATCTGTTTTGGACATCACAATTTGTGATCTCCAATTCTGAAATTCCTTTCTATTTAATTGAAACATAAAATCAGAAGGGAAACGATTTAAATTTCTTCTTACTGCTTGTTTTAGCACACGAGTTTCAACATTATATAATTCAGCTAAATCCCTATCCAAAATTACCTTTTGGTTTCTTAAAACTAAAATTTTGCTAACAATGTTTTCTAATGGGATTAGAGATTTTATATTCATAAGAGGCTTTGGAATTTTAGTAAAATAATAGTAGTATAAATTTAAATAGAAAAATTTTTTCTCAAAATTAAATTATAATATTTTTTACAATTTTAATTCATCTTTTATTTTCATAAATACGTTGCTAATTTTAATTTATTATAAATGAATTGTGAGTTGAAATATGTTTAAGTCTTATTATATTTATCTAATTATCTTATCTGCATTATTCATCGCAAGCTGCAATGAAAATCAAGAAAAAATTGTTGATTTAATTCAACCAATAAAACTTACCGCAGGCAAAATAGATTCTGTTGTAATTAGTGATTTATTTTATTCAAAAAAATATGATTTAAAATTTTCGAAAAATAGAAATATTTCAATACATAGGGAAAATGAAAAATTATATTTAGTTGCAGATTCTTCATTCGAAGGTTTGACTTTTCTTGAATTTGAAGTAGATATGAATCTTTATCAAATTCCTATTATTTCTAGTAAAGAAAAATTTTACGAATTCATATTTAAGCCAGATAAACACTATCAAAAACTAACTTTATTTGGAAGTTTTAATGGTTGGGATAGAATAAATTTACCAATGACTGATGAAAATAATGATGGAATCGTTTCTGCTAAAGTTGCATTAGAACCCGGAGTTTATCAGTACAAATTTTTTGGTGATGGAGTGGAAATTGAGGATCCCGAAAATCCGGAAAAAGTTTCAAATGGAATGGGAAGTTTTAATTCAATACGAACAATTGAAGATTTAAATTCTGCAAAATTTTATTTACACATTGATGAATATTATTCAAAAAATCCGCAGTCAACCTTTTCGTTTTATTTTGAAGATAATTTAGATGAAGAACTAAAAGCTGAAAATATTTTTGCTTTACTTGATAATGAAAAAATAGCGGAAAGTAAAATTAACTTTGATGGAAAGCACATTAATATTAATTTCAATTATGATGAGATTGCGGATCAAACTTTGAGAATCGCTGTTTCAAAAAATGGAAAAGTTTCTAACTTTCAAACCATAAAATTGTTTAATGGAAAACCAATTGATAATTCTACATTTACTTGGAATGACGGAATTATTTATTCATTAATGATTGACAGATTTAATGATGCAAAAAAACAGAATAATGATCCGATTGAACATGATTCGCTTTCAGAAAAAGCAAATTATATGGGTGGGGATTTACAAGGTGTAATTGAAAAATTGAAGGAAGGATATTTTGATTCGCTTGGCGTGAATATTATTTGGCTTTCTCCAGTTTATGATAATCCAAATGAAGCTTATAAAGAATATCCTTCACCGCATAGATATTATTCCGGCTATCATGGATATTGGCCAATTGGTTCATACACAGTTGATGAACATTTAGGAACTCTTGAAGATGTAAAAGAAATCGTAAATATTGCTCATAAAAAAGGCATTAAAATTCTTTTAGATTTTGTTTCTCATCATGTTCATATTGAACATCCGTATTTTAAGAAAAACAAAAATTGGTTTGGTCAGCTTGAATTACCGGACGGAAGATTTAATATCAGATTTTGGGATGAATTTAGATTAACAACTTGGTTTGAACCATATTTACCATCGTTCGATTTTTTATCATCAAATGAAGCTTTGGAAGAAATGACAAATGTAGCAGTATGGTGGCTAAAAGAAACCGGTGCTGATGGATATCGCCACGATGCTGTAAAACATGTTCCCAATGAATTTTGGCGAAAATTAAATGGAAAAATTAATACTGAAATTTCTTCCAAAAGAAAATTACCAGTTTATCAAATTGGGGAAACTTTCGGAAGTTACGAATTAATTAGTTCGTATGTAAATAATGGTCAACTAAATTCGCAGTTTAATTTTAACTTGTATGATGTTGCACTTCCAACTTTTATTAGAGAGAGTTCATCTTTTAATACTTTGGATAAAGAAATGCAAAAAACATTTTCCGTTTATGGTGAAAATCATTTGATGGGAAATATTATGGATAGCCATGATAAAAATAGATTTATGGCATTTGCTGATGGAGATTTAGATGCAAGTCAATGGATGGCAATTGAAGAAGGTTGGAAAAATCCGCCAATGGTTGATGATCCGGAAAGTTATAAAAAATTAATATTGTATATGGCTTATTTGAATTCAATTCCGGGACTTCCGGTAATTTATTATGGAAGTGAATTTGGCATGAGCGGGGCTTCTGATCCGGATAATAGACGAATGATGAGATTTGGAAATGAATTAAGTAAACCGGAAAAAAGTACTTTAGCTGAAGTTTCTAAAATTATTAATCTTCGTAAAACTCATCCAGCGTTACGTTATGGTGATTTTTATACTTTACAAGCTGATGAAAATGTTTACGCATTTATTCGTTCAGATTTTAATGAGAGAATTTTAGTAATAATTAACAAAAGTAATTTTGATCAAAACATAGAATTAAATTTTCCTAAAAATTATTATGTTAATAATCTTTTGAATTTAAGAACAAAAGAATCATTAAGTTTTTCAGATATGGAAATTAAAATAAATCCCAAAAGTTGGAATATGTATTTATTGATTCAAAAATAATATATACTGTAGTCGCAAGCTTTAGCTTGCGCTATAATATATCAGAATTGAAATATGATTTATGAATTTATTTTAATAATATATAATTAAAAATCCATTAATGCTGATGCATACTTTGCTTAACCGTTGGCTCGGTTAAGAGTTCTAATTCATTATTTTCTAGTTTGGATAAAGCTTCTTCAATCGTCATTTTTCTTGCTAAATAAATTTTTACATTTGCACCGTTTAAAATTTCAAATGCATGGGGACCAATATTTCCAACAATAAAAATTTCTACGCCTTTTGTAATTGCATCAAAAAGTATTTCGTGTTTTTCATCTTGTTCAATATTTGCAATAACATCTAATATTTTACTTACTGTATTGTAAATCAAGTAATAATCAGCATGACCAAATCTTTTAGCAACTTTACTTGTTAATTCCGGTGAATCGGCACCAATAAATATTTTCATTGAAAATCCTCCTCTAATTTTACTTATTTAACAAATTAGATGAATATATTTAAAAATGGATTTGCACAAAAATGATTTATTTTTAAAATATATGAAAAATTAAGAAACAACATAAATTACGAACTTATTAATATGGGAGTTATAATGAACACCGAAACATTTGCTTTAATTTTTGTAATTACTATTGTGATTTTTTTTGTGGTTGGATTAATTTATTTTCTAATTAAACCGGCAAGCAGAAGAAAAGGAAATTTTAATGCAGTAACTTTTTACGGAGCAACAGCAGAGTTTCATACAAAAGATCAAAAAGAAGCAATTGAACACGTTTTAGATATTCAAGCGGATAAAAAAATGGAAGAACAAGAAAGTGGTGATTCCAAAAAAGAGATAGCACTCAGATAACACGGATTTAACAGATTTTCACAGATTAATAATCAGGTGAAATCAGTTCCATCTTTTTTATCAGAGTGCTATTTTTTTTGCAAAATTCTAATTTGCATATCTCACTTTATAAGTTAACGTTGTTTCACCATCTGAAATTACCGGAACCTTGAAAGTAATTGTTTGAGCATTTTTCTTTTTATATTCTATTGAACTATTTAAAATTTCCCAATTCAAACCCAAATATCTTTCAACTTCAATCTCAACTTTTTCTTTTTTTCTATTTTTTAGTTTCACTTCAAAAGTTTGTTCATAAACTCTATTGGTAATCTGTTTGTGATCGGTTTGTGTTTCTTCCACAACTAAATCAAATGCATCTCCAATTTTTAATTTTATTGTTTCATTTTTTGGAGTATGGTCAACCAAATCTTCACCAATAAACTCAATAGATTCTCCATCAGATTTATAAACTCTAACTTTTCCTTTCGGCATTGGAACACCTAACTCTTGATCTTCTTTATTTTGGAATTCAACAATTACATTGACTTTCCCATTTGTATTATAACCGGAAGAATTATATAAATATTTTTTCACCGCATCAACATTTTGTGCTTCAAACAAAGAAATTTGTTTGGTTTCATTTTGTGCTAAAGTTGTTGGTCGCTGTAAATTATAAATATGATATTCAAAAAAATCTTTTTCAACAAATTGATCAGCTGAAGCAGACATAGCAATATTATCCAATTCTCTTCCTTTATACATTGGTCGCGTATCTTGTACACGATTTACATCACCGGCAACCAATTTCAATTTTGCGTTTTTATATGTTGAGCCGGAATTATTTTCAATACTTACCCAAGCATTTAAATCAAGTTTTGTATCATCATTATTTAGAACGGCAACATATTCCGCATGCCAGTTCATTCCCAGTGTTTGATACGAAATTTCAACATCTTGATTTCCGGATTTATTTGAGTTTAACTGCAAAACTAATGTTGGTTTTGTAATTAAACCTTGTGGAAGTGATCCAACATTAAAGCGATACTTATCTGTATTAGGCAGCATAATTAATCCGCCTTCTTTTTGTTCAAGCACAATTTGATTTCCTAAAGCTGAAATTAATTTTCCTTCAACTAATTCATTATTTTCATTTATTAGCTGGATATTTTTATCAATATATTTTTGAAGAATTTTATTAAGACTTACCAAATCATATTGATAATTTTGTTCAAGTACAGTTCCATCAAATTTAATGTGAACGCTTGTTGGATCAATAAATTGAGCAACATCTGTAATTGATATTTCTGAAACTCCGGAATTTAATTTAATACTTCTTGTGTCTTTAATTACACCTAAATTACTATTGTAAACCGTTACTGCAATTTCCTTTTGATTTGATTCTTGAGCTTTTGTTTGCATAGCTATTCCGAATATAAATGTTAATAAAAAAATTGATATGGTTTTCATGATGTCTCCATTTAGAAAAATATTTTCTTCTTTAACTTACTTAAAAATCTAAATGTTCCAAATCAATTATAAAAATTTTAATTGATTGAACTAATATTTAACGCGGATAGAAATGAATTTCGTTGTTTTAATAGTATCTGAAAATTTCCGATTAAAATTCCAGATACTACTAAATAGAAAAAGAATGTTTATTAAAATTAATATTTATATTTCAACCACTTTACAATTTCGCCCCAAGAAGGTTTTTTACCGGTACGCAAAATTCCAACTCTAAATATTTTTCCGGCAAAAGGAAAAATTGCAATTATTGTTGCAAAACTAATTACAATTGATAAAATGAACTGCCAAATTGGAACATCTGCTAAAGTCATTCTTGCCGGCATAACAATTATTGAAGCAAACGGAAACATTGATGCAATTAAAGCAATTGGGCTTGCGGGATTTCTAACCAAAGACATTGCAATAAAAAATGGTATCATAATTAACATTAAAATTGGCCACATTCCCGATTGGGCATCTTGTGAATTTTCAAAAATTGATCCAATCATTGCAAATAATCCTAAAAATGTTATCAATCCTAAAAAGAAATTGAATAACAAATAAACAATTTGACCAATAGAAATACTAAAACTAAATTCTGCTGGTAAAGTAAAAATTGCTGTAAATGTCACCAAAATTAATGGAATTAACCATACAGCCATTTGGAAAACACCTGTAATTGAAGCACCTAAAATTTTCCCGGTCATTAATTCTTTACTGCTTACAGATGAAAGCAAAACTTCTGCAACTCTAGAACTTTTTTCTTCCATAACTGATTGCATTGTCATTTGTCCCATCATAATTAAACTTATGTACAATAGAAAAGTGAAAAGATAAGAAAGCACTAAATTTCCGTAACCTTCTTCTTCAATTTCTTGATCTTCGGAAACTTTAAAGCCGGTAAAGTCAACTCGTGTGCGGGCAAAATCCAAATCGGCTTCCGATAAATTTTTATGCTGAAAATAATTATTAACCAAAACTTTGTTTATGTATCCGCTAAGTTTTTCCGTGATTGTTGCATTGTTTGGAGTTTTAGAATAATATGAAACATGTTTTGTATTTTTTGTTGAATCAGAAATGAAAATAATTCCCGATAATTTTTCATCGAGTAGATCAGATTTTTTTTCTTCTAAATATTTCGTCAATTCATTTTTTGATTTTGTAAAATATTCAAAATCGTAGTAATTATTTTTGATGAACGGAAGTTCCTCAAATTCAGATTTGAAACTTTGTGTTAATTCTTCCGATTCGGTAATTAATTTTAATTTTGTATTTTCATCACCATCATATGAAAATAAAAGAGCTTGCATTCCTAAAACTAAAATCATAAATGCCGGAATTGCCAATGTCATAATTATAAAAGTTTTGGAAAGTAATTTTTCTTTTAATTCTCTTTTTAATAATCCGATTATTCTATAATTAAACATTTTTTACCTCCAAAATTTCATCATCAATTTTTCCGGCTAATTCAACAAAAATTTCTTGAAGTGAAATTTCGTTAGCACTAAAATTTTTCACAACAATATTATTTTCAACAAGTAATTTTAGAAGCTGCTGAATTTGCGAAGTGTCGTTCACCCTTATTCCCGTTGTGTTTCCGTAATCAGAAATTTTATCAATAATTGGATTATGATGAAGAAAAGATATATTTCCTTCGTAAGTTAGACTAACATTTTTCTGCGAATATTTTTTCTTAATTTCACTAAGTGAACCGTTAAGTATAATTTTTCCGTGGTTTATCATTGCAATATGATCACTCATTTTTTCTGCAAAATCCATTAAGTGAGTTGAAAGAATTATTACTTTATTTTTTTTCTTTTCTTCAAGTATAATTTCTTTAAGTAAATTTGTGTTAATCGGATCCAAACCGGAAAATGGTTCGTCAAGAATTATAAATTCCGGATCATGCAAAATTGTAGAAATGAATTGAACTTTTTGCTGATTTCCTTTTGATAAATCTTCAACTTTTGCATCTTTTCTATCAAGCAGATCAAATCTATCCAAATAATCCAAAGCTTTTTTTGTAACATCTTTTCCAAGTTTTCCCTTAATTTCCGCAAAGAATAAAAGTGTATCTAGGACTTTCATTTTTTTGTAGAGCCCACGTTCTTCGGGAAGATAACCAACTTTGTTTTTAAATTCTTGTCCAACTTTTGTCCCGCGTAAAATTACTTCTCCAGAATCCGGCATGTAAATATTCATCATAATTCGGATTGTTGTAGTTTTACCCGCTCCGTTTCTGCCAATCAATCCAAAGATTGAACCTTCAGGAACTTCGAAAGAAGCATTATTGACAGCTGTAATTCCATTAAAAGTTTTTGTTAGATTTTTTACTTCGAGTGCGTTCATATTCTCTTTATTTTATTAATAAATTTTCTTTTTTGACGCTTTTAGACTTTTAAAGTTTTAGAATTAGATAAATTTTATCCCATCCAAAATCCTTTGCGGTGAGAAACACCTAAAACTTTTTTGCAAAATTGACAAAAGTAAATAAATCTTACTCCCAAGGTTGATTCAATTCTACTTGCAAAAACACTTGTAAGTTCTTTGTTGCAATGAGGACAAATTGGATTTTCAGTTTCTGTTTCAATTACTTTTAACATTTTAAAATTCCAAAAAGATTTTAAAATTTCATTCAAAATATAAAAGAAATATTTATTAGAAATAAATTTACATTTAATTATTTTTATATTTGTAAAACAATTCTGCAGGTTGGAAATGGCAAAATCAATTTTATTAATTTTAGTCGGAAACAGAAAAGAATCTGCTGTAAAAGTTCAGCAAATTTTAACCGGTTGGGGCTGCATCATTAAAACCAGATTGGGAATTCACGATGGAGTTTTGGATAATTGCAGTGATGAAGGTTTGTTAATTTTAGAATTGCACGGAACCGAAGAACAGAAAAATGAATTAGCCAGAAAAGTTGCAGTTTTACCCGGAGTAAATTCTAAATTAGTTGAACTTAGTTTAGATTAAGAAATTCTTGAAATTATTTTTTCTGAAGTTAATTCTTTCAACGCATCTTTTCCAATCCATTTTGCAGATTTAGATTCAGAATTTATTAATTTTTCAGAAACTTCAATTGCTTTCTGATTAAGATAAATATTTCTTTTTCCAATTTGACGCAAAGCCCAATTGACTGCTTTCTTCACAAAATTTCTTTCGTCATCTGATTTCTCAATAATTTTTTGAAGATAAATTTCAAAATCTTCGTTTGTTAAATTTTTTGAATGAACCGCCAAAGTTGCGACCAAAGCAAAGCCAGCGCGTTTTACAAATTCCTCATTTCGTTCCATCCACTCTATAGATTTTTCAAATGCAAATTCACTTTTACGGAATAAATTCATGCAGCATTGATCGCACAAATCCCACGAATTAAAATCTTTCACCCAAGAATTCATTTGAGATTTTGTTACAAGTTTTGGATCATCAATAATTGTTGAAAGAATTCTTGCTTCGTGAATTTTTGTTTTCCACATCTTAATTGCAAGTTCGTGATTTCTACCAATTTGTTTTCCTAAATTTCTAAGAAACGGCATAGAAATTCCCAAAGCAAATTCCGGATTTATTCCAAACTTTGCCATTCCTTCAACATTTTTAGAATTTTTATTTTGCTTTAGAATTATAACTATCTCTTCAACAGAAAATTTTTTACTCATATTTTATATTGTCAATTTTAAACTTGCCGAATTTAAATTTTCCATTTTCCAAATCCCACTCAACTTCGCAATATGTCGGAATTAAAAACGAATTATATTTTTTGTAATTTGAAAAATAAATTGTAAAAAGTGATTCCTTATAATTGTCATTCATTGGTCGGAATTTATCTAAAGTTTCAATATTGCTAATTGTCCCATCATTATTGAAGAAAAGTTTTGCAACAACTGAAGTTTTATCATCAGTAAATTTTATTTCGGCGATATTTGAATCAAGAATATTCCATTTCAAATTTTTACTTGGAAGCAATGAAGTAGGAAAATAAACTGCTTCTGATAAATATTTAAACAAATTAGATTTATCAATTTCAATTCCCCAAGAATCACCAATTGTAACACTTGAGTTAATTTTGATAAGCGTATTTCCTTTTCTTCTTAAATAGCTGTCAACAATTTCAATCCAGAAAAATTTCGAATTCCCGATTTCCGCATCCCATAATAAATTTGGTTTTTGCGATGTAAAATATTCTGTGGATTTAATTTTCAGCCAATTTGAATTTTCTTCTGTTTTTATTTCACCCGATTGATTTAGAGTAATAAAATTTGGTATCGGCGAGCTATCATCAACAACTTTTTTATAAAATTTTTGAATTAATTTAGGCTCATTCTGAATTTGTGAGTGAATAAATATTTTTTTAGAATTGAAATTTATTGAATTTCGCAAATCTGTAATTTTAGAATCAACAGTATATTTTGTATAGAATTTTCCGCCCAAAAAAAGGAACAGAAAAAGTAAAAATAAAATTGCAATTACAGAGAATAAAATTTTTTTCATGGTAAATTAAATATGTAAAGTTTTTCTTCCGGATCAGAAATAATATAAAGTTTTGATTCCTTAAAATTAATTGCGATTCCTTCAATTTGTTTTATTTCTACAGCGAATTTTTGAATTAAAGTTCCATCGGTTTTACATTTGTAAATTGCTTTACTTTCATCACTGATTATCCAAAGTTCATTTTTAGCTTTATCATAACACAAACCGGAAAGATCTTCTGCAAATTCTATTTTATTTTGAGAAATAATATTTCCCTTTAAATCAGTTTCGATCAATAAACACGGGACTTTTTCATTTACAATATATAAATGATTATTGTTCGGATTAAATTCAATTCCTTCAAATCCCGAATTTGGTTTTCCATAAATGCTTAGCGAAAATCTTTTAATTTCTTTCCCGTTGATATTCAAAAATACAACTTCGCGAGTTCTTTCCAAAATTGTTACAATAGTTGTATCGTTAAGAAAAGTAATTCCTTCAAGATCAATTCCACTTAATGAAAATGAATTTAAAACTTCTCCTTTAAAATTAATTTGATAAATTTTACTCGATTCATCGCTGACTGTCCATAATGAATTTGTAATTTCATCAAAGTATAATCCGGAAGGTTCCGGAACATTTATTTTTGTTATAGAAATTGGTTTTAATTTTCCGCTTATTCCGTTTATATTATTTTTTGAATTACAAAAATTAGAAATAGAAATAAGAGAAATAACGGTAATAATAATTAAGATTTTCTTCATAATATTTTTATTGAATTAATTTTGTTAAAAAATTCTATAAGTTTTTGTTTATCAAGTTTTCCGTTTGTTCTAACAAATGAACAAAGATCAACTCCGTATGGTTTAACAGTTTTAACTGCTTCAACAATATTTTGGGAATTTAATCCACCAGCTAAATAAACCGGAACTTTAACTTTTTGAACAATGGATTTACTTATATCCCAATTGTGAGTTCTTCCGGTTCCGCCCAATTCTTTTACGGATAAATTTTGATTTCCAGAATCCAACAAAATTGCATCAACTTCATTTTCAATTGCGACAGCATCATCAATGCTTTTTTCATTTTGAACATGCAGAACTTGAACAATTTTAATCTTTGGAATTTCATTTTTAATATCAGAATAATTTCCATTAATTAAATTATCAACAATTTGCACAGTATTTGTTTTACATTTTTTTAACTGGCTAATAATTTCGTCTGAATTTTGTTTACTTGTTAAAAGAAAAGTATCAATATTCTTTGGAACTGAATTAACAATTTCTGCAATTTCAATTTCGCTAATTACACCTGGACCGCTTGGCATTTCTGAAACTAACCCAATTGCTGAAGCTCCCAATTCTATTGCTATTTTCGCTTCTTCTAAATTTGAGATGCAGCAAATTTTTACTTTGATATCAAACATAAAATTATTTTAAATTGCGATTATAAATTTCAAAAAGTTTCATATCGCAAAGTTCACCTTTGATAATTAAATTTTCTTTAAGAATTCCTTTAAATTCCATTCCGGATTTTAATAAAACTTTTTCCGATGAAATATTTTCCGGTTTACATCTTGCAATTATTTTAGTAAGCTGCATTTTATCAAATCCAAATTTTATAA
>JBGSKB010000281.1:0-7973 GCA_041741395.1 Melioribacteraceae bacterium | reverse complement strand
CTTGTATTTCTTTTAATCGTTTCTCTTTTTCAATTTTATCCTTTACATCATCTTTATAAAAAGTTAAATCATAATTTCTATATGGAAGATTCAAAAAAGCATCTAAAATTTCCCAACGCAAAGACCAGAAAAGTGCATTCTGATCATTATTTGTTAGTACAACAATTCCAAGTTTTTCTTCCGGCATTAATGTTACTGAAGTTAAAAATCCATTTACTCCGCCGGTATGTGAAACTATTTCTCTCCCTTCATAATCTTGTAACGCCCAGCCCATTCCGTATAATTCAAAATGTGTCTTGTTGAAAGGATGTTTTACTCTCTTTTCAATTGTTAACGGTTGTCGTGTTTTTTGGATAACAGAAAATGGAATAACTTTTTCACCATTAAATTTTCCGCTATCAAGTTGTGCAATAACCCAATTACTTAAATCATGAATTGAAGAACCTATACTTCCGGCTGGTGCAAGATTATCAATATTTTGTAATTCCAATAAACTCATTTTATCATTAACGAATGAATGTGGACTGGCAAAATTTGTGCAGTTTTTAAATTCTTGAGAATATGCAACTGTTCTTTCCATTTGTAATGGATTGAAAATTTTATCCTTTAAAAATACTCCCCAAGTTTGATTAGAGATTTTTTCAATTACTTTTCCGGCAATTGCAAATCCGGCATTTGTATATCCATATTTTGTTCTAAAACCATATTTAGGTTTAATCATACCAAATTTTTCTATTACTTCATCACTTGAAAGATCAGAAGTCCAATAAATAAAATCACCTTGAAAAGTTTCCATTCCCATTCGATGCGAAACGATATCTTGTAAATTTAATTCTTTGTTCACCCAACTGTCTTTCATTTTAAAATATGGAAGATGTTGAATTACTTTATCATCAAGTTTTATTTTTTGTTCATTTTCAAGAATTGCCAATGCTGTTCCGGTAAAAGCCTTTGTATTTGAACCAATCATAAACAAAGTATTTTCATCTACTTTTTCTTCTTTCCCCAACTCATTTACTCCAAAACCCTTTTCAAATACAACTTTTCCATCTTTAATAATTAACACAGCAGCACCGGGGATTTGCCAATTATTCATTCCACGTGTTACATAATTTTCAAGACTATCTGAAATAAATTTTGAGAGTGGTTGAGATAATAAATTATTGGTTAAAAGAATAAACAGAATAATTATCAAACGAAATTTTTTCATTTCAAAATCCTTAGATGATTATTTATAAAATATGAATAATTTTTCTCAAGCAACAATCATTAATTTAACAGAATAAATTCTATTTAGAACAATTTTATACTTTGAAATAATACACGATGTAAAGTAAATTCTCAACTTATTTGTATTAAATCGATAAATTTTACAAGTAACTATTACAGGTACATTATTATTTCTATGTAAATTGATTAAATTTTCGTTGGCGTAATTTTTGCAAACTCTTTCTAAATTATAAATAATTTTGTGAGAAATTTATATGAAATATTTTTTACAAAAATTTTTCTTCAGTTTATTTTTTGCTACTGTAAATTTATTTGCTCAAATTATTGTTAACCACAATTGTACAAAAATATCACAAATTCCAGAATCTGCAATTATTAACGCAAAAAATAATTTACATATCACGTATGGACATACTTCACATGGTAGTCAGATAATTTCTGGAATGAATTATCTTGATGATTTTTTAGGTGCAACCGGATTATATGCATGGAGTGAAGAAGCTGATGAAAGTTTTCTTCACATTGATGATTATTTTATGGATGGCGATTTAGGAAACCCGGATCGCACAACTTGGGCTGAACGAACAAGAACTTATCTAAATGATTCCCAAAATTCTGAAATAAATGTTGTAATGTGGTCTTGGTGCGGGCAAGTCAGTTCTGCCTCCGAAGAAGATATTAATACTTATTTAAATTTGATGAATCAGCTTGAAATAGATTTCCCAAATGTTAAATTTGTTTATATGACCGGACATCTTGATGGTTCTGGTTTAGAAGGAAATTTACATTTGCGAAACGAACAAATTAGAAATTTCTGTAAAACAAATAATAAAATTTTGTTTGATTTTAATGATATAGAATGCTACGATCCCGATGGAAATTATTTTGGCGATAAATATCCCAATGATAATTGTGACTATGATTCTGATGGAAATGGATCACCAGATGCAAATTGGGCAATTGACTGGCAAAATTCTCATACGGAAAATGTTGATTGGTATAATTGCGATGCGGCACATTCACAAGCTTTGAATGGAAATCAAAAAGCATACGCAGCTTGGTGGCTTTGGGCAACTCTTTCCGGATGGAATGGAATTACTTCTGTTGAAAACAATGATAAA
This sequence comes from Melioribacteraceae bacterium, assembly GCA_041741395.1. Taxonomy (GTDB): domain Bacteria; phylum Bacteroidota; class Ignavibacteria; order Ignavibacteriales; family Melioribacteraceae. Next base: position 5,622 of record JBGSKB010000281.1, on the reverse strand, counting down.
ATTATTAGTAATTTTACTTTAGAAAATAATTATCCAAATCCGTTTAATCCTTCAACAAATATAAATTTTAATATTTCAAAACAAGCAAATGTTCGTCTTGATATTTTCAATTCTTTGGGTGAGTTAGTTACAACAATAACAAATGATAATTATAATGTTGGGAATTATTCACTTAGTTGGAATGGGAAAGATCAAAACGGAAATAATGCAACCTCCGGAATTTATTTTTATAAACTAAGTTCGGAATATTTTACAGCAACTAAATCAATGATTTTACTTAAGTAGGATTTTCAATTTTACAAACCCAGCTCTTCAAAAAAGTTGGGTTTTCCCTTTCAATTTTTCGAATTAAATCTCAACAATATTAAAAAATTTTTTATCTCAATATTCTCAACTCACCTTACGCAATTGGAGGAAAAACCCCCAAGATTCTGCCAATTATTAAATTTTAAGATTTGTTTTCAACTCAAAATCAAAAATTTTTCGCAGAAAAACTTTCGTTAAAACCTTGGAGGTTTGCATTCTGCGTAACATGAGTAATTAATTATCAAATTGAAATCGAATAAGAATACACTTATTTTCATATTCAATTTAATTCTACTTGGGAATAATAATGTTAAAATATTTTATTAAGGTAAATTGGCTTTTTGTTTTTTTCATAATCTTTTTTTTTCATCTAAATTTATTTGGGATAAATTCAGATTCACTTTTCTTCTCGCAAAATTATAATAAGAAAGAAGTTAAAATTGAAATGAGAGATGGAATTAAATTGTATTCAGCAATTTATTCACCGAAAGATACATCTGAAAAACACCCAATAATTATTTGGCGTACTCCATATAGCTGTCAACCTTATGGTGAAAATAATTTTTTCACAAGAAGTATGAAAACATTTCTACATTTTATTAGAGAAAATTACATTATTGTTTTGCAAGATGTGCGCGGTAGATTTATGTCCGAAGGAAAATTTATTGATATGCGTCCGTTTATTCCAAATAAAAATAGCAATAAAGATATTGATGAAAGTTCTGATGCTTATGATACAATTGATTGGCTTGTAAGATATGTTGAAAATAATAATGGTAATGTTGGTGTTTGGGGAATTTCCTATCCCGGATTTTACGCAGCAATGGCGGCAATTGATGCTCACCCAAATTTAAAAGCAGTCTCACCACAAGCACCAATTGCAGATTGGTTTGTTGCAGATGATATGCATCACTATGGAGCTTTAACTCTTGTTATGAATTTTAATTTCTTTGATCAATTTGGATTAGCGCGAAATGAATTAACAACTGAATGGCCCAAAGGCTTGGAATTCGATTCACCGGATGGATATAACTTTTTCTTAAAAATGGGTACACTTAAAAACATTAACAAATTATTTTACAAAAATAAAATTGCATTTTGGGATAGTCTAATTACTCATCCAAACTATGATAAATATTGGCAAGATAAAAATACCTTACCACATTTCAAAAATATTAAACCGGCAATTCTTACAGTTGGAGGTTGGTTTGATGGTGAAGATCTTTTCGGTGCAATCAAAACTTATGAATCAATTGAAAAAAATAACCCAAAAATAAATAATAATTTTGTTATGGGTCCTTGGCCTCATGGCGGTTGGACAAGAGTTGACGGTGATAGATTTGGTGATATCTGCTTTGGATCCAAAACAAGCAATTATTATGTTGATAGTATAGAACTTCCCTTTTTTAATCATAATTTGAAAAATGATAAAAAATTAAATTTACCCGAAGCATACATTTTTGAAACTGGTAAAAATGTTTGGAATAAGTTTGAAAATTATCCTCCAAAAAATATTATAGAAACAGACCTTTATTTGAATTCAGATAACTCACTTACCTTTTTCACTCCGAAAAATACTGAATACATTTTTGATGAATATATAAGCGATCCAAACAAACCGATTCCATATACTTCAAAATTCATCGATTCAAAAATATTCTATTACAAAGAATATATGAATGAAGATCAGCGTTTTGCTTCGGCTCGACCGGATGTTTTAGTTTATGAGTCAGATATTTTGCAAAATAATTTTAGTATTGTTGGACCAATTGAAGCTGAGATTTTTGTTTCAACTTCAGGAACTGATTCTGATTGGATTATAAAAGTAATTGATGTATTTCCAGATAGCACAAAAGATCAAAAATTAGGAGAAGTTGAAATTGAAATGGGTGGATATCAAATGCTTGTTCGTGCAGAAATTCTTCGCGGAAAATATAGAAATAGTTTGGAATTTCCCGAACCATTTGTTCCAAATGAAATTACAAAAGCGAAAATTAATCTGAATGATGTTTGTCATACTTTTTTAAAAGGACATAAAATTATGATTCAGATTCAAAGCAGCTGGTTTCCGCTGTTTGATAGAAATCCGCAAAAGTTTATAGATATTTACAACGCTGATGAAAGTGATTTTCAAAAAGCAACACAACGAATTTATTTTAGTAAAAATTATCCGTCAAAAATTAAGTTAAATAAACTTATTGAAATAAAATAATATGAAATCTATCGAAGATATTATACATGAAATTATTGAAATAAGAAGGGAACTTCACAGAAATCCGGAAATTTCTTTTAAAGAATTTAACACCACAAATTTAATTGAAGAAACTCTAAACTCTTGGGAATTGAAGTTTACTCGTTTCAAAAATATACTTACCGGCGGCTATTGCGAAATTGGCGAAGGAAAAGTTATTGCCTTCCGCTCTGATATTGATGCATTGCCAATAACTGAGGATTCCTCACATGAAATTTGTTCAGAAATTTCCGGAGTTATGCACGCTTGCGGACATGATTTTCATACTTCAATTGGTTTAGGATTGTTGAAATATTTTAGTGAAAATAAAAATGAATTGCAGAATAAATTACGAGTTATTTTCCAACCGGCTGAAGAAGCTGCGCCTGGCGGTGCAGAAATTGTAGTTAAAGAAAATATTTTAGAAAATGTAAAATCAATTATTGCAATTCATATTGATCCAACGTTGGAAGTAGGAAAATTTAATATTGTCGAAGGTCCGGTTCAAGCTTCATCAACTTCGATTCATATTGAATTTATTGGTGCAGGCGGACACACTTCAAAACCATCAGAAACTGTGGATCTTATAAATGTTGCGGCATTTTACATAACACAAATTCAAAGTTTTATTCAACAAAAAATTGATTCAAGAGAAACTGTTGCGTTTGCTTTCGGAACAATTTCCGGAGGTTCAACTCACAATATTATTCCACAAAACATTTTATTAAGAGGAACTTTACGCACTCACAATAATGAAGTTTTAAACAAATGTTTTTCTTTAATGAAAACTTTCACAAATTCATTTGCTGAGTTGCACAAAATAAAAATTGATTTACAATTTCCAACAAATTGCCCGGCAACAATTAATAATTCAGAACTTACAAAAAAGTATATTGATTTTATGAAATCTGAGGGAAATTCTGAAAAACTTGTTCTTGATTCAAAACCATCAATGGGTGCTGATGATTTCGCGTTTTACGGTTTACACGTTCCAAGTTTATATTTGCAAGTTGGTGCTGCAGGAAGTGGAACTTTACACAGTAAGGATTTGGTACTAAACGAAAATTTAATCCAACCATCACTAAAAACAATGATTGGATTTATTAAGAAATTATAATTCTCATTGACAAAAATTAAGCAAATGAATGAGATTTTATTTTACTTTTTAATGTATTTTTAGAATTATGTGAACTAAATGAATCTTTTATTTCACTATTCCTTAAATTATTTTCCAATTTAAATTGGGAAATTAGATCTTGCAAATTTACGGTTAAACGGTTTAAATCTTCCGAGGCTTTTGCAATTTGTTCAATACCACTCGCACTTTCTTGTTGAACACTGCTTATTGTGGTTATGTTTTTACTTATTTGATCTGAAGCAGCTGATTGCTCTTCACTAGCAACAGCAACTTGATTAACAATATCCTCAACGAGTTGTGTTCCAGTTATAATTTCTTCCAATGATTTACCAGCTTTTTCTGCAAGTGCTTTCCCTTTTTCAACTTCTGAAGTTCCTTGCTGCATTGATTTTACTGCTTCACTAGTATCTTTCTGTATTTGTTGAATCATTTCAGCAATTTCTTTTGTAGCATTAGTTGTTCTTTCTGCTAATTTTCTCACTTCATCAGCTACTACAGCAAAACCTCTCCCTTGCTCTCCAGCTCTTGCTGCTTCAATCGCAGCATTAAGTGCTAGTAAATTTGTTTGGTCTGCAATACCATTTATGACCTGTATTATTTCTCCTATTTGGTCACTGCTTTTTCCAAGTTCTTGAACTGTCTCAGCACTTTGACTAACTACTTTAAAAATTATTTCCATTCCAGAAATTGTTTCATTAACAACTTTCCCACCTTCTTTAGCATATTTACCAGCATTTTTACTTGCTTCAGTTGCTTGAGTTGTATTTTGCGATGTTTCATAAATTGTTTTTGTCATTTGTTCAACTGCTGCCGCAACATCACTTGCTTGAGATGATTGTTCTTGGGCTCCTGCCGCCATTTCTTCAGTGCTTGCAGAAATTTGTGCGCTTGCACTTGCTGTTGCTTCAACTGCCTCAGCAACATTTAGTAATGCTGAATTAAACGACTCTGCTAATTCATTAATACTTGTTTTAATTTTTAGGAAATCTCCTTTATATTCACCGACCATTCTTGATCTTAAATCTCCTGAGGAAATTTCTTCTAATACTTTCCCAGATTCATTAATTGGTTCAATTACAGAATCTAAAGTTTTATTAATTCCCGATACAATTTCCTTAAATGCTCCATTGAACTTTCCTGCGTTACCTCTAACTGATAAATTACCATTAATTGCAGCTTGATTTAACATCAATGATTCCGAAACTAAATATTTTATATTTTCAATCATTTGGAACATACTTTGAGATAAAACATCTTTTTCCGATTTTATTTTAATATCAACTGATACATCTCCCGATGAAATTTTTTCCATAATATCTGCTTGTGTTTTTGTATTTTCAATCATCTTACGGAATGCTCTTTCAAGATCACCAATTTCATCTTTTGTTACAGCTTCAACATTTACATCAATATTTCCATTACTTAAATTATCCGCAACTTTTATAAGTCTATAAATTGGTTTTTTTATTGATTGCATTATTAAAAATGAAATAACCGATAAAACTAAAATGGAAACAATAACAATAATTATTGTATTTATTATGTTGCTATGATATACACTTTCACCGTTTGTATATTCTTGATTTGCAACACTTAATTGCAAGTTAATAAGTTCACTAATTTTTTCCGTTATAGGATCTATAACTTGATAAAGTTCTTTTTCTGTAAATTCAACAAGTAAATCTTTATTTCCAGATTCTATTATTTTAATTACATTGTTTATACTTTTATCAGCTTTTTGAAATAATTCTCCAGCTTCATTTACCAATTTTTTTTCTTCATCTGTTAAAAAAGTTGATCTATAACTTTCCCATTCCTTTGTAATTAATTTTTGAGCATCAATAATGCTTCTCAAACCTTCTGCTTCAGTAAAATTGTTATTTCTAATTTTATGTGTTGCGTCAACAATATTAACCGCATACATATCAGATATTAGTTTTAATTGCTT
>JBGSKB010000280.1:0-2249 GCA_041741395.1 Melioribacteraceae bacterium | reverse complement strand
TAGCTTTTCAGGATTAATTTTTAGTCGATTTAATTATGGTCTGCTCGATCAATTAGTTAATGAGGAAAAAACAAATGCTTCTGACTGGACTTGGAAGAATATTAATTTAATGATTGGTTTGGGAATAAAGTATTAAAATGTAATTGTTTCCCCAAAAACCCAATTCAGTTTTCGAGCAGATATTAGCGATTTATTTAGATAATGATTTTTCGTAATATCTTAATGAATATAAACTAATTATGCAAAAACTATGAAGATTCGAATTTTATTTTTTTTAATTTCTAGTTCAATCCCGATATTCATATTGGGACAAGATAAAATTTATAGTTTTCGGACTGGGGTTTATTTTTTTTATTCGTCTAAAGAATACGAATTTAATCACAAATTACTTGGCTTTTCAAAGGAAAATGGGAAAATTACTCATATAATTGAAATAGGAAAAATTGAACTCTCCAAAAAAAATAATATTGTAAATGCAGAGTTTTTAACCTATGAGGAAACAATAAAGGAATTCGAATTTAATCTTGGTTATCAATTTGAATATTCAATGTTTGTAAGGGATAAAATCATAAATCCATTTATTGGGTATGAAATAGATATTGATTACTACAGACGGAAAAACTATCCTAAACATGAGTTAATCTTTGATACTAAAGGTTATACGATTTTACCAAAATTTAATGTAATTATTGGATTAGATGTAGAAATCACTAATTCCTTTTATTTAAATTTCGGAATTCCAATTGAGGTTGTAAGATATACATTTGTAAATGAATATGTTGATAATAAAGTAATTAGTAAGGATAATAGATGGTCTTCGAATAGTGATTTTAAATTTTTGCAATTTGATAGGTTAATGTTAGAATTGAACTTAGGATTAAGATTCTAACATCTTGCCATTAACAAACAGTAGGTTGTTTATTCGCAGTTTAGTAAATGGGGTTAAATAATTGTTGGGCATAGAGTAATTGATGAAAAGAAAAAAAATATTGTTTATATGCATCGTGTTATTCGGTATTATTGGAATTGTTTCTTCTTTAACACTAGTAAGTCATAGACAATTTGAAAACCAAACTAAAAAAATGAATCACAACATATTGAATAAAATCGAGAGTGCAATTGAACAAAAAGAATTAAAGCAGGATGGGTATTCCATTTTTTATTATGTAACTGGTAATAAAGAAAAGGACTTAATTGTATTTCTTCATCCAGCATTCGCTGACCACCGATGTTTTGATAAACAAATAGATTATTTTGCAAAGGAATTTCGCATTATAACCATTGACTTGCTTGGTCATGGATTGTCAAAAGTTGAGAAAGCAAAGAATAAAATTGATTTCACAATTCATCATATTGACACCATTTTAAAAATTGAAGGATTTAGCAAAGCGCATTTTGTAGGAGTATCAATGGGAACGTTGATTGCTCAATATTTTTCGTTGCATTTCCCTGATAAAGTTCAGTCTATGATAATCTTAGGCGGTTACGATATAAATGCAAACAATAAGGAGATTTCAAAAGCACAGCGCTCAGAAAATATCAAATGGATTTTCAAAGCGCTATTTTCTATGAATTCGTTTAGGCGTTATGTATCATCAGTATCTGTGTCCAATCCAGTTGAACAAGCTCGTTTTTATGAAATGGCAAGTTTATTCACAAGAAAATCATTTACTTGTATGTCGGGATTAGGAAACATTCTAAAACAGAGAGAAAATATTATTAGAAACTATCCTTTATTGATATTAAGCGGTGATAAGGACATTGAATTAGCAAAAAGAATGAGTGAAAAGTGGCACAATAACGAACCTACAAGCAAATTTCATGTAATTGAAAATGCTGGACATTGTGCCAATATGGATAACGCTGACGAATTCAATAGCATTGTGATGAGTTTTATTAAAATGGACTAATAAGAACTATCACCACATTCATGTATAAAATAGGTGGTTATTCAAGCGCTTTACATCATGGTATTCTGAAAAAAAGTGAGATTTGTTTTTTCTATGTTACAAATTCAGGACAAAGAAAATTAGGTAGATATAACCATTGGCTTCATATTTCATGAAACAAACTTGATTTGTACGCATTAATGTACTATTTTTGTACGTATAATTAGTCGTCCCTTAAAAAGGGTATAACATGTTGATAATAAATGATATAATGTTAATAAAGTTATTATTTTTTTGCCAGAAAAGCGTTAATTTTAGCAAAAAACTTGCAAAATGGTCGGAAAAACACAGAAGAACCAG
>JBGSKB010000279.1:0-2957 GCA_041741395.1 Melioribacteraceae bacterium | reverse complement strand
CTTTCCGGCGGACATGGGAGCACTTTACTTTATAGTATTCTTCATTTAACCGGATATAAAATTTCTATTGAAGATCTTAAAAATTTTAGACAATGGGAAAGTATTACTCCCGGTCATCCGGAATTTGGTTTAACTCCCGGTGTTGAAACTACAACTGGACCTTTAGGACAAGGTTTGACAAATGCGGTTGGAATGGCAGTAGCTCAAAAACATTTAGCAAGCAGATTTAATAAAAAAAGTTTTAAACTTTTAGATCACTTTATTTATGTTGAAGTTGGTGATGGCGATTTGATGGAAGGTATTTCTCACGAAGCTGCTTCATTTGCTGGACATAATAAATTAGGAAAACTTATTGTTTTTTATGATGATAATGGAATTTCCATAGATGGACCAACTTCATTATCATATTCTGATGATGTGCAAAAGAGATTTGAAGCATATAATTGGCATGTTCAAAAAGTTGATAATATTAATGATTTAAAAAGTATTGAACAAGCAGTAAAGGTTGCTCAGAAAGAAACAGAAAAACCTTCCTTAATAATTGCAAAGAGTACAATAGGGTTTGGAAGTCCAAATAAAAATAATACTTCTGAAGTTCACGGCTCACCACTTGGGGAAAATGAATTAATTCTTACTAAGAAAAATTTAGGTTTTGATGAAACTAAAAAATTCTTCGTATCGGAAGAAGTTTATAAACACTTTTCTTCGGTTAAAATAAAAGGAAAAAATGAAGAAGGAAAATGGAATGATTTATTCAAAAAGTATAAAGAAAAATTTCCAAAAGAAGCAAAATTATTACTAGATATGATGAAAGGAAATTTAGGAAATTCATGGAAGAATAAATTGCCGAAATTTGAAAATTTTGGAGAATCAATGGCAACACGTTCTGCTTCCGGAAAAGTTTTAAATTCCATTGTTTCTGAATTGCCTTCTTTATTTGGAGGTTCTGCTGATTTAACTCCATCAAATAATACTGATCTAAAAGGATATGCAGATTTTAGTACAAAGACTCCAGAAGGAAGATATGTTAGGTACGGAGTTCGCGAACATGCAATGGCTGGAATTATGAATGGAATTGCAATTTATGGCGGATTGATTCCTTATGGCGGAACATTTTTAGTTTTTGCAGATTATTTAAGACCTTCAATTAGATTAGCATCAATTTCTAAAATTAAACCAATTTATGTTTTTACTCATGATAGCATTGGAGTTGGTGAAGACGGACCAACACATCAGCCAATTGAACAGATTGCATCTTTGAGATCAATTCCCGGTTTAATTTTAATTCGCCCTTGTGATGCTAATGAAACCTCTCAAGCTTGGAAATTTGCAATTGAACATAAAGGAAGTCCGGTTGCTATTGCTTTAACTCGACAAAATTTAAAAATTATTGATCGCAATAAATTTGGTTCTGAAGAAGGACTTCAAAAAGGAGCTTACATTTTAAAAGATTCAATCGGAATTCCAAAAGTTATAATTATGGCAAGTGGTTCGGAAGTTGATTTAGCTTTAAAATCTGCAGAAGTTTTAGAAAAAGAAAATGTAAATACGCGGGTAGTTAGTTTTCCAAGTTTAGAAATTTTTGAGAAACAAAGTGAAGAATATAAAGAATCTGTATTTCCAAAATCTGTGCGTTCAAGAGTTTCAATAGAAGCCGGAATTAGTCAAGGTTGGGAAAAATATGTTGGAATTGATGGAAAGACAATTGCAATTGACGGACGATACGGAGCTTCGGCACCGCAAAATATAATATTTGAAAATTTTGGATTTACAATTGAAAATGTTGTTAAGCAAGCAAAAAGTATAATATAACTAAAATTAAAATTGAGCTAAGGAGATAATTTCTTTAGCTCAATTAAAATAAATATTTAATTCCGACAAATCCACCAATTAACAAAACTGTAAAAGCTATTGCTAACCAGTTAAAATACTTATCAATAAAACCCTTAATTTGAGGTCCAAATTTCCAAATTAAAAATGCAACAAGAAAAAATCTTCCTGCTCTACTTATAATTGATGCAATAACAAAAAGAAAAAGATTTACGTTAAAAGCGCCGCCAGTAATAGTAAACACTTTATATGGAATTGGAGTAAATCCGGCAGTAAATACAATCCAAGAATTCCATTCATCATATAGACCTTTTACTTTATAAAAAATCTCATGGTTAAAACCTGGAATTTTTTCAAAGAAAAAATTTGCAAGTGCTGAAAATTCAGTTCCATTCCACCAAGCAAAATGCCCAATTCCGTAACCTAATAAGGCACCAAGTACCGAACCAATTGTACAAATTGTGGCAAACCGAAAAGATTTAGTTTTTGCACCTAACGCAAGTGCAATTAATAATGCATCAGGGGGAATTGGGAAAAATGACGATTCTGCAAAAGCTAAAATAAATAATGCCGCTGGACCATAAGGAGTTTCTGCCCAATGCAAAACCCAATCATATAATTTTCTAACAATTTTCATTAATTCCAACTTTTTTTATTGACTAAAAAATTAAACCTAAAGAAATAGATAAATTATTACATAAGCAAATTATCGTGCGAAAGATCATATTATTTATTTGTATTTTTTTTACTAAACTTTAATTCTTAATTCAATTTGAAGAAAAAATATGGAAAAACAAGAAAGATTAATTTCTTTAGATGTTTTTAGAGGAATAACAATTGCGGGAATGATTTTAGTAAACAATCCCGGAACATGGGATTATATATATCCACCCTTAATGCATGCAGCTTGGCATGGCTGTACACCAACCGATTTAGTTTTTCCATTCTTTTTATTTATTGTGGGAGTTGCAATAACTTTATCTTTATCAAAAAGAAAAGATAGCGGCGATAATCAGACAAAACTTATACTAAATATTTTTAGAAGAAGTACATTACTTTTTTTATTGGGACTAATCCTAAGCGGATTTCCGGAATTTGATTTTTCAAAAATTAGAATTCCCGGTGTT
>JBGSKB010000278.1:0-5561 GCA_041741395.1 Melioribacteraceae bacterium | reverse complement strand
ATATGTACTTTTATCAGTTTCCCAATAAGATAAATTTTCTTTACGCAACTCTTTATTCTTAATTGCAAATTTTGGTAATCCGGAATATGCTAATCCATCTGAAATTGGACCACCGAATAAATTAATTTGAGTAGTAATATTTTTATCATATCTTGCCGCAGAAATATGATAGGAATTAAAATCAACCCAACTTTTTTCTCTGTATCCGTCACTTAATATTTTTGAAAGTTTGGCATAAATTGAATATTTGTTTTCAATCAATCCGCTGGAAAATTTTGCGCTATATTTTTTAGTATTAAAACTTCCGGCAGAAAAAGATAATTCAAAATTTGGTTTATCTGAAAACGGAGAAGTTATTATATTTATTGATCCGCCAATAGAAGGAAAACCGATTGAACCTGCGCCAGCTCCTCTTTGAACTTGAATTAATTCTGTACTTTCTAACAAATCCGGTAAATCTAGCCAATAAATATTATGATCTTCGGGATCGTTCTGAGGAATTCCATTCACGGAAACTGATATTCTCCGTTGATCAAATCCTCTAATGCTCAAATAATTGTAACCAATTCCATTTCCACTTTCTGAATAAGAAGTCGATGAGGGTAAATATGATAAATATTCCGGCACATCTTGGATTGTATAATTTTCTTCAATTTCTTTTTTACTGATTTTTGAAAATGATGTTGGCGATTTTTTTTCATCCGAAATTATTGCGCTTACAATTACAGATTGTAATTTGTAATCAATCCAGTCTAACTCAATAGTTCTTTCTGAATTTATAAATTTTTGGACATCAATCTTTTGTGTTTTATAACCGATATAACTAATAGTTAAACTATCATTTGGAATATTTTTATAAATAATTGAGAATTTTCCATCTAAATCTGTAACAATTCCCAAATTACTTTTTGCTAGATAAACATTTGCAGATGTTAATGGTAATTTCGTTTTTCCATCTATAACAATTCCAGAAATATCTAAAGTTTGTGATAGAATGAAATTAGTTATTAAAATAAATATTATTAAAAAGTGTTTCATACTAAATTCCTTTGAAAATAAATATTTCTCTATTTTCATTAGGATTTGATGCAATGAGAATTGATTTAAAATAAAAAAACCAATTCCCATAGAGAAAAGGTTTAATATAGAATTGAACTCATTTCCCTACGCCAGAATTACCCGGATCAGGTTCAAGGGTTTGCTCTCAGTCACTATTGTGACACCCCTAATGAAAATATATAGTAAACTTACAAAGTTTTTCTTTTACGTCAAACCAATTTAATTTTATAAAAATTTAAGAAACGCAAAATAAATTTTACCAGAGTTTAAGTTTTTTCAATTTCTTTTTTGCTTCCTCTTCTAACTTTTTCTTTAACTCATCTTCCTTTTTCTTTGCTTCTTCTTTCAGTTTGTTTTCAGCTTTTATTTTTAATGAATCCACTTTTTCTTTTACTTCCTCAATAACTTTCTCTTTAACTTCTTCAACTGCATCACTAATAATGTCTTTTGCAATATCCGATGCTGAAGTTTTTATATTCGGAGAATCAATTGTTCCACCAATTAAAGCTTTAACTTTTATTTTATCAGATTTAACTAAATTTAAATCTTTTTTTAGAAGTCCGCTAATTGCAGAATTTGCCGAACTTCTCAAATTACTTGCCGGAATATCAATTTCCATATTATAATCAATCGATTGATCTATACTATTCGAACCGGAAAAAGTTATTTCATAATTCCCTACTTTATAGGAAACCGGTGAAATGTAGAATTTACCATTCTCAATTTTAAAAGATGGAGTTACATTTTTAATATTTGGATTTGACAATTCAGATAATTTTAAAACATTCCCCAAAGTTGTAAATGGTTTGAAATTTTTAATTTCTATTGAAGCCAAATTTAATTTTCCGGTACTGTTGAAAGTATTCCAATCCGGAACTAATTCATTATTTAAATTTGTTGTAAAAGTTAAATTCGAACTAAAATTACCTTGAATATATTTTGCAATTGGCGCAAATTGTTTAACTGTAACAAATGAATTATAAGTTTTATTTATATCGAAATTTGAAATATTCATTGTAAACTTAACTTCCGGGTTTTCAATAGATTCATCCTTCAAGTAATATCCACTTCCAGATAATGAACCATTTAACAAATTCATTGAAAGATTTTGCATATCAACTTTACTGTTTTTTACAATTAATTTTCCTTGAAAATTTTTGATATCCAAATTATCGTAAATCAAATTTTTAATATTTGATGTTAGAACAAAGTCAATATTATTGGGAATATCAATTGCTGCAATTTTTGTTGAATCAGAATTTGCTTGCTGTGTTTGGGTTTCATCACTCATGAATGGATTTACATTCAAATAGTTTGAAGAAATGTTAAGTTTGCCAAATAACATTCCATCAGATAAGAAAAATGAAATGAGATTATTTAAATCTCCATTTGCATTTATATCACTTTCACCAATTTTTGCATTGAAAGAATTTAACTCAACTTTCTTGGGTGTAAATTTTAATTCAGAATTTATAATATTAATTTCTTCTTGTAGATCAGCAGATTTGTATCTGAAATTTTTTAAATCAAGTTTCCCTTTCGCATTTAAATTTTCATAGTTCTTTGTTTCCGTTTGTAAATTTCCGTTAAAGCTAATATCTGCATTTACAATTCCGCATAAAGTTGTAACATTTTCTAACTGAATTGCTTTTTTAAGGTTATCAAAATTAATTATTCCTTTCATTGCCGCATCAATAAAAGGAGATTCTTTAATATTTGTTAATTTTAATTTTGCATCAAACGGATCTTTGCCAAGTTCAAAATGTATTTTGCGAAGATCAACAATTGTACTATTTATTTTTCCATCATTATTTTCAACGGACAAATCAACGTTTACATTATTAACTGGAACTGGTAAATCCGGATAACTAAAATTTGCATTATCAACATTGAGTTTTATACTAAATGCTGGAATAATATTCTCTCCCATTTTTCCTTTAACCATTCCGTTAAGACTTGCATTTCCGCTAGCTTTAAGTTCTGCAAAATTATTTTTATAAATTGCCGGAATTAACGAAAGAATATCTTTAAAACTTGATGTTGGTGAATCAAATTTGAAATCAACGAAAATTTCATCATTTGGTAATTCAACTCCGCCATTTAAGTTAAAAACCAAATTATTTATTTTAAGCTGATTATTTTTAAGTAGAAATTTTTTGTCTTTCATATTTACATCAAGTTCCATCAATAAATCAGCTTTTACACGATTCAAATATTTTACATTTTCCATCTCAAAAGTCAATTCATCAACTGAAGTTTTTGTATTGAGTAAAAAAGATTCTTGACTAAAATCACCTTCACCGGAATGATTTAATCCGTTAATTGCCGCAACCATATTGGAAGTTTGATCAATGAAAGCAATTTTCCCATTTTTAATTTCATATGATTTAATATCAATTGAAATATTTTGCTGCTCAGAATCTTTTACAGAATCAGAGATTTCTTCTGTTGGGAAAATATTATAGTTTGCAGAACTGTCTTTTAATATATAAACAAGAATTTTCGGATCATCCAAATTGAAAGAGTTTATTTTAATTTTATCACCTTTTATAACGCTTATCAAATCAATAGAAAAACCTATATTGGAACTGCTGAAAATTGTATCACCTTCAAAAGGCGCTTTGTTTATAATTAATAAATCATTCAACGATAAAGATAAATTGGGAAAATCAGAAATTAAGTTCAATCCAACATCGCTGAAATTTAAAGTTGCATTTAAATTTTTATTCGCTTCGCTTTTAATCAATTCAGTTATCTGTGATCTAAAGAAAAATGGTAAAACCAAAATTGCAATTATTAGTAGAATAAAAATTATTCCAATTATTTTAATAGCTTTTTTCATTTAAAGACTCCACTAATTTCAGTACTCAATTTATTATTATCTTATAAAAAATATTTCTGTTAATTTTGACAAATAATTCGAAAATTTTGATTAAGATAAGTAACATTTTTTTTAACTAAGAAACAAACCACTAAAACTAAGAATATGAACAATAATGCAATTTTGCTTTTAAGTTGTAAAGACAAAAAAGGATTAGTTTATAAAATCACAAAATTAATTTACGAACTTAATGGAAATATTATTGATCTTGATGAGCATGTTGACCCTATTGAAACAATGTTTTTTGTTAGAGTTGCATGGAGTTTTGATGAAAATTCAACTAATAAAAATTATATCAAAGAGTCATTTTCGGTTTTAGCTGAAGAATTTTCGGCAAGCTGGGAAATGAATTTTGAAGATGAAAAACAAAATGTTGCTATATTTGTTTCAAAGTATGATCATTGCTTGAACGAGATTTTGTGGAGAAATAAATTAAATGAATTTAACATTAAAATTAGTTTAATAATTTCAAATCATACAGATTTAAGAACTCTTGCAGAAAATTATCAAATTCCGTTTTATCATTTGGAAGTTAACCAAAACAATAAAAATGAAATTGAGCAAATTGAAATAAATCTTATTAAAGGGAAAAATATTGATGTAATTGTACTTGCAAGATATATGCAAATTCTTTCTCCGGATTTTGTAAAAGAATTTCCAAATAAAATTATAAATATTCATCATTCGTTTCTGCCGGCATTTGTTGGAGGAAATCCATATAAACAAGCTTATGAAAGAGGTGTAAAAATAATTGGTGCTACAAGTCATTTTGTAACAAATGAACTTGATGAAGGTCCAATTATTGAGCAAGATATAATTCGTATTTCGCACAATGATTCTTTAAAAGATTTGATTATAAAAGGAAGAGATTTGGAAAGATTAGTTTTAGCCAGAGCTTTATTGTTGCAAAGCCAAAATAGAATTTTGGTTTACGGGAAAAAGACTATCGTTTTTTAATTTATTTTAATCCCACGGATTTATTCGCTTTTACTTTAATTTCATACTTTTGGGAAAAATTATTTTCAAACAAAACAACGTTAACCTTAACACCGGGTTTATTTAAATTATATTCTGAAATATTTACAGTGTCGATTTCATAACCTTCATTTTTACATTTTGCTATAAAAATATTTAATTCATCTTTAGCAGAGTTCTTTTTATCATAATAATGTGAACATTCCGCTTGAAAAATTCCTTCGTTATCAGAAACAAAAACAGATTGTGAAGTTTTAGTTTTATAGAAAATACATTGCATATTTGGATTGCTTCTATCTTGATGAACCGGTTTTCCAAACTTCGAAATCACAAAATCAATTTTCTTACCAATTATTTGATATACTTTTAAGTTCTGAGAAATGTTTGTTGAAGGAATAATTTGATTGATAACAAATACACTTAGAAACAACCACGGAGTTTTCATATTACCTCCTCGTTTTTTTGTTGTTACTATTTTATTTATATAAAATAAAAGTGATTTTGTATTAAAGACTTTTGATTTTTCCCTTTTCTAATAACTGAATAATAAATATAAAAGGCAAATTAATATTCTAATTAAGTTTTGATTCAACAAAATTCAAAACCTCAGATAATTTATTTTGTGCTTCATTTTTAATAATTGAGC